>JARGFH010000002.1 GCA_029210695.1 Acidimicrobiia bacterium | reverse complement strand
GGATTCTCCCATCCCGCCCTCTCAACACAGTGATACACCTACACGACCCGTCTCACGAAACGTTGACACAGAGGGGAACGAGACGGTCGGTCATCGAGGCAGAAAAGACGACCCGCTCTATCGGGCACGGAGACTGTTGACCAAAGCCCATGAACGTCTCGACGACCGAGGCGAAGCCAAGCTGCTGGGCCTGCTACGAGCCGGCGACCCCCGTGGTGAAGTGCGGATGGCGTGGCATGCCAAAGAAGTCATCCGCTCCATCTATCAGATCGACGAACCCGACCTGGCCACCGAGTTCGTCACCCAACTCGCAGAAGACCTCCAAGACGAATCATGTCCCCCCGAAGTCAACTCCCTCGGCCGCACCCTCCGACGGTGGCTCGACCACATCGTCGCCTGGCATCAGGCACGGGTGTCGAACGGGCCCACCGAAGCGGTCAACAATCTCATCAAACGGATAAAACGGATCGGGTTCGGGTTCCGCCGGTTCCGCAACTACCGGATCAGAGCCCTCCTCTACGCCGGAAAACCCAACTGGAATCTACTCGCCACCATCACACCCCGCTGAAATCCGATGAGCCGGTTTTCCCCGAAGGGTTCAATCCGATCGATCACTCCGCTCAGGGCATGCTGGTTCTGTTCATGTTTCTGACTTCGTTGACCGCCGCAGACAAGTTGATCTTGTCGCGAACGCTCGGTGTCTCCCGGCGGATGCTTTCGACCCCCACGGGAGCCGGAACCGTTTTGGTGGGTGAAGCGCTTGGACGGTTTGCGATCGCGTTTGCCCAGGGTCTGCTGATCATGATCGGCACCGCGGTCGGGTTCAACATCGACTGGGGAAACATCTGGCTGGCCGGTCTGATCGTGACGGTGTTTGCCCTGGTCGGGACCGGCATCGCCATGCTGGCCGGCTCGGTATTTCGTACTCCCGAGCAAGCCGGATCTTTCGGTGTCTTCGCCGGTCTCATCCTGGCTGCGATCGGTGGGGCCATGGTCCCGTATGAGATCTTCCCGGCGGGCATGCAGACCATTGCCAGAGGAACACCCCACTACTGGGCGTTGCGGGGATTCAAAGACCTGATCTATCGCGAAGGGGGCTTCTCCTCGATCTCACTCGAGTTGAGTGCTCTCCTCGCCTTTGCGGTGGGGCTGCTCGGCCTGGCGGTGTATCGGTTCAAGCGGATTCTGACAGACTGAGCCGGTGAGCGGCTCTACTCGACCGGCACCGGGCCATCCGTTCCCGACCAGACGAGTCCGGCGCGCCGACCGGCGGCCAGTGTGCCGATCGCGTCGACCCGGCGGACGACGTCACGGACCTCGTCGGCGAAGACCTTCCTGTCGGAGTCGATTCCATCGCGTGGCTCGAGGAGGCGACGGTTGCCGGCCAGTCCCAGCGCCGACTTGAACAGCACCTGGGAAACAGATTCAGCCTTCGAGATTCTTCGCTGAAGCCGGTACTGCTCACCGAGCCCCAGGCATTCACTCAGGAATCGCTTGGTATCTATCGGCTCGTCGAACGGCTGTCGCTCGAGCGCGGTCGCCACGACGAGGTACGCCTCGAGGAACGGGCCGAGTGCCCAGTGTGCCCGCAACGGGCGGAGGCGGCCGAGAAGCCGACGGGCTCCGCCCGGACCCTCACCCAAAGCCGTTTCCCACTCGTCGCGGAAGCGGCTCATCTCCTTGCGGACTTCCTCAACGAAGGCTTCCTTTTCTGAGAAGAAGAATTCGAACTTCAACAGGTCACGCAGCCTCATCACCTCTGCCCAGAAGGCGTCGGATGTGTCGACCTGATCCGATTCTGCGGCACGGAGAAGGGCTAGTTCGGCAATCGCTCCTGTGACGAAGTAGTGAACGATGGTGTTGCGGTAGTACGCAGCGGCGAGATACTGCGTTTCCTGAATCCGGTAGACCGGTACCGGCCCCTGATCGAACCGGGTCACGATGTCGTGCTCGCTGAGCCGATCGAGTACTTCTTGCACCTGAATTGTGCCGCCGAACCGAACTCGTTCGGTGATGGGTAACCGGCGGCGGAGGATGTAGCCGACCAATCCTCGCAGCTCTTCACGGATCTCCTCCACCGTCATCGCCCGTTCCTCGTTGGCGAGGAGCGCCAGCGTCACGACCGACGTTGGGGTGATCGGTGTCACCTTGTTCACGCCCCTGAGTGCCTTGAACGCCAGCTTCTGCACATTCAATGAGCGCTCGGTTGGGGAAGCCTCCTGGATGCACTCGGCCTTCATAGAGATGGGTGTGCCGAAACGAACATAGATGTCCCCGTACCGGCGACGGAGGGTGCGGATGGCGCCGATGAGCCATCCCACGCTCTCCGATTGCTTGCCGCTGCCTCGCTGCTCGGCCGCGTACGAACCGACGTCGAAGATCTGGTCGTAGGCGATTGAGGTTGGTATCAGATACACATCTTCTGATTTCCCCCGTGCGTGCGCGTCGACGACGTAGGACAGCATCCCGAAACGGGGTGGAAGCAGTTTGCCCGACCGAGATCTTCCTCCTTCGAGGTACCACTCGAGCGGGAATCGCTTCTCGATCAGGTAGTCGATATAGCTCGTGAGGACGTTTTTGTAGAGCTCGTTGTCTTTGAACGAGCGCCTGATGAAAAAGACGCCTGTACGCCGGATCAGTTGGCCGATCGGGAAGAAGTTGAGGTTGACGCCGCCCGCCGTGTGGTTCGGGGGTAGGTCGTTTTCCCAGAGGAGATACTGGAGAACAAGTCGATCCAGCTGCGACTTGTGCGAAGGGAGAAATATCAGCGGTTGCTCCTGGCCCAGCTCGTACAACGCCCTTATCTCTTGTTCGTCGTAGTGGATGCCCCCATACCCCTGGCGGTAGAGCCAGTGAATGGCATTGGCGATCAAGTCGATGACCAGCGGGGAATGTGATGCGGCGATCTCATGCAAGTAGCGCTGCGACCTTCGGGTAGCGGCCTCGATGGATCGTCCCTCGTGTTCTGCCGCCTTCGCCATCGAGTCAAGGAACTCCTGCGAGCCGGTTAGATCCTCGGCGACGAACTTGGGGACCTTGTAACGGTTGCCGCGCAGCTTGCGTTCTGCCCTTTCGAGTGCCAGCCAAGCCCGATGGGCCACGAATTCTCCCGGCGTGCGCGTTTCCACGGACTCACGGTGAATCGCCAATAGCTCGTCGATCGACGCCGGGTGCCCCATCACGAGCCGGCATCGATCGGGGCTTCTCGAAAGCACGAGGTATTGCCGGATCGGATCCGGGTCGCGTGGATCGCCGAATTTGAGGAGATCGACCAGAGTGACCGAGCGCTTTCCCTTGCGCTCGGGTGGCAGCCACGCAACCCGCAGCGGGACGAGGAGGGCGTCGTCAACCGCCCGTAGACGGCGCTCGAGTGCCGGATCGGTGTGACGGGCGCTCCGGTGCCTGCGGGACGGGGGGAGCCACAGCAGATCGTAGGCGCGTCCATCGGATCGCTGTGCTATCCAGGACTCGACGAATCGGCGTTCCAGCGCCGACGATGCATCACCGAGAAATACCATCGGACGGCCGTCGTCCGGCCAGTCGGGTTCCAACTCGAGGGTCTCTGCGATGCGATCCATTTCCCCGATTGTATTCCCGGGCGGTCCGCCTTCGCTGCCAAGGGTCCAGAGTCTGTTCCGAATACTGCTACATGCCTCTACATCTTCCTCTTCGATGCCCGTACGGTAAGAGGTGAAACAGCGGAGGCTGCAGCCGATGATCGATCTTGTATCCGAACTGGAACGGCAACCGTTCCTGGAAGGTCTCAGCGAAGAGCACCTGAGTTTCCTCTCCAATTTCGTTGACGAGCTGAGCTTCCCACAAGGTGCCATTCTCTTCAGACAAAACGAGCCGGCGATCGACTTCTTCCTTGTCTCGGAGGGTCGCGTTGCACTCGAGATCGAGGATCCCCCGAAGCCGCCGATCGTGATCCAGATGCTCAAGCCCGGCAACCTGCTCGGGATCTCCTGGCTCTATCCGCCCCACCGCTGGCAGTTCACCACCCGGACCGTTGCCCCAACTCGCATGCTGCGGTTTGACGGTGACGCAGTACGTGCTGCCTGCGATGAAGATCACACGCTCGGGTACGACCTGCTGGGCCTGTTCGTCGTCGCCCTCGGGTCACGGCTTCAGGCAACCCGGTTCCAGCTACTGGAGGCCTACCGGAGAAACGGGGGAACTCGGTAGAGTTCCCCCATGCGAGCTGTAATCCAGCGCGTGGCGCGGGCGGAGGTGCGAACCGGCGGCGCCACCGTCGGTTCTATCGGACCCGGTTTGCTGGTGCTGGTGGGTGCCACGGACGGGGATACCGAGGCCGACGCCACGATCCTTGCCGACAAACTGCTCGGGCTGCGGATCTTCCGGGACGAGGCCGGGAAGATGAACAGGTCGGTGGTCGAAACCGGCGGGTCGATCCTGGTGGTGAGTCAATTCACCCTCTACAGCGATTTGCGTCGCGGGAAGCGCCCGTCTTTTGTGGCGGCCGCCGGGCCTGAACTCGCCGAACCACTGATCGAGTCTCTGACCCGGCGGCTGGGAGAGTCGGTTCCGGTCGCATCCGGTCGATTCGGGGCAAAGATGCAGGTCGAACTCGTCAACGACGGTCCGGTGACCATTGTGGTCGAGGTTGCAGGCGGTCGGGTGAGCTAGCTCACCAATCGACAGCCCCTAACTGAATTAGCTCCTCATAGACCGACGGATGGTCGGATTCAATGATCGGAAGTCCCCTTTGCCACCGAATCGTTGTTCCCGGATTGTGGTGCGTTGCGCCGTCTGGCAAGACCACTTGCGGGGAGCCTTCGATGTCGATGTTGGTCGCTTCTTCGAAGTCGGTCATCACAGCCTTGCGGAAGTGGCCATCGTCGAGCGCCTTGGTGAGCTGGTCCACGGGTAGTTGCTCGGTTCGGGCCACCGTCAGGATCTCGCTGCGCATGCTGAGGTCGTGGCCATGCATGAAGAACGCCTTTCGGAGCGCGAAGTCGAGTTGCTCGCCGACTTCCTGACTGAGCGAGTAGCCCCACTTCTGCGCTTCGAATGCGGTGAGGTACGACGTGGGCCACGTGGGATTGTCGTACAAGCTGAAGGCGCTCGACTCGAGTTGTGCTGCCACCGCCAGTTCAGCTCGGGCCTCCTGTTCCGAACGCAAACCGCTTTCAGTCAATTCGAGCGGATAGGCACGGTGCTCGAACATCACTTCGTCCGCCGACAGGTGGTCTCTCATGCGGTGTAGGCGGACGGTGGCGATGTAGGCCCACGGACACCGTAGATCGCTCCAGATTCTCAAGACGGCCATGTCCTACCTCCTTGCCCTGGAACCTAGTCCATCCACTCGACCCTGGTTACTGGTGATCTTTCAACCAGAGGGTGCCGGCGTCACAGAAGCGGGCGAAATCGCAATGCCGGCAAGCCGACGAGGGCGACGCATCCCAAACCTCGTCTGTGATGTTGTCGAGCAGCGTCGTCACATGGTCTCTGGCGTTGTGAATCCACTCCTCGTCCGCCCGTTCGCTCACCGTCTGAAGCCCACCACCGAGATAGGCAAACGTCACGTCGATCGTGCTCGGTCGCTGCAGGGTGAACGGCACTTCGGTAGCGGCCAGGGCATACGCTTCGAGCTGCACCGCCGTGGCGGCGAGTTTGGATGGTGCCCCCGACTTGAAGTCGACGATCTCCCAGTGGCCCGCTTCCGGGGCGTAAACGGCATCTATCCTTCCCCGGATCGTCGACGAGCCGACTCGGAGATCGAATGGGGCTTCGATGAGCAGTGGGGCCGTGGCGGCGAACCTGGATTCGAGAAATGCCTCGAAAGGCCGGGTGCCGGCGGATCCCGCATCCGACGGACCAATGTCGTAAGCATCCTCTGTGAAGTCGTCCAGCGGCACCTCACCTCGATTGTGAAGTTCGATACGGCGATGTATCTCGACACCCCGTCTGGCGGCCGACGAGGGCCTTCGCGGCAAGCGATCAACTTCAGACCAATAGAACCTTTGCGGGCAGATTGCGTACGTGACCAATCCGGTGACCGATGTGAGGAGGGGCTCCGGTCCAACCGGTGGCGGCGTCTCGGGAATCCGGAACAGCTTGTCCTGGTAGTGGTCCACCCGCTCATGGTATGCGCCGGCGACCCCCAGTTGGGTCGCTCGTCGCTCTGCCCACCCGCGATCCTCGCGCATGGCCCGCAGGGCGGCGTCCCATCCATCGGGGAAGACTGGATCGGGTGCGCCGTCGCCCACAGGTTCATATCTGAGCAGTTCGGGCCGGTCCCCGGCTTCGTCGTTTCCGAGGTCTTCCGCGCAAGAAGTCGCAAGCTCGAATAGTTCTCCCGGTTTGACCGCCTGCTTGCGCGGCTCCGGTGACCCGTACCAATGCGCTCCAGACAGATAGAGTCGCTCCTTGGCCCTGGTGGCAGCGACGTAGGCGGTTCTCCACTCCTGTCGATCCGATTGCTCCTTGAGGACCGCCCGTCTGGCGGTGATGTCCATGGACGCTGACAACGATGGGAGGGTGTCGCGGTCCAGGCGCAATTCGTGGGGGAGTACGTGGGCTTTCTCGAAGGGATCTTCGTATGACCTGACCCCCGACGGGAAATTGGACTTGTACGTTGCCGGTATGAACACGATCGGCCACTCCAGTCCCTTCGCCCGGTGCACGGTGAGGAGGGCAACCGCATCTTGACCGCTGAGGCGAGCGGGAGTGAGTTCGTCGCCGTTGCCTTCGACCATCTCATCGAGGTAGTCGAGGAATGCGGGTAGCGAAGGTCTCCCTTCGAGGGGACTCCACTCCTCGGCAAGGTCGAGAAAGCGATGGAGATTGAGCCGGACCGACAGCCGGGAATGATCGGGCATTGCCTCAACTTCTTGCCACGACCCCGTGACCTGGAGTATCCGCCTGGCGAGTTCCACCAGGCTGGATCCCTGGGCGTCCTGAAGCAGGTTGCGGTACTCGGATCGGAAGGCGGTCAACGCCCGGCGGGCCGGCTGCGCCAGCCCGTCGATGTCATCGAGGACGTCGATGTTATCGAGGACGTCGATCGCTTCCAGGAGCGATGGAGTCAGAGCGTCCTCGTGGTCGTCGCCGGCGCGGGTCCATCGGCTGAGGGGGAGTACGTCGGCGAAGCCGAGTCGGTAGCGACTCCCGAGCAGGATGCGTAGCAGCGCGGGCGAGTCGGCGGGATCGTTGAGGATGCGCAGCCAGGCATGCAGATCGACGATTTCCGGGATGGCGAGGAGGCCGCCGATGCTGGCAACCTCAGTGGGTACGTTGCGCTCTTCGAGAGCCTGCTGTACGAGCGTGATGTCCTTGTTCTTGCGGAACAGTGCCGCCATCTGCCGCCATTCGTACCCATCCTCCCTCAGCTCGAGCATCGTATCTGCGATGAATTCGGCTTCGTCGACAGCGGTGCGAGTCCACCGTGTTGCGACGAGGCCGGCACCCGCAGTATCGGCGGCCTCCAGATCGGCGCCCACGTCTCCGCCGGTTCTGGAACGAACGGAGTTGGCAAACTCGATGATGGCCCGGGCGGATCGGCGGTTGATCGTCAGCGAGTACGTTTCGGCCGGCCGCGAGTTGGCGCCTGAGAAGTGGCGGGGGAAGGCTGCGAAGTTCTCGAGCGACGCACCGCGCCACTCGTAGATCGTTTGATCCGGATCGCCGACGGCCGTCACCGGGAAGCCGTCACCGAAGATCTTCAAGAGGAGCTCACGTTGGGCCGGGTTGGTGTCCTGGTACTCATCGAGCAGCACGATCCGGTATCGGGCGCGAATCCGGTTTGCCACGTCTGGATGATCCGTGACGACCTTGTGGGCCAAGCGGACGAGGTCTGCGTAGTCGAGCGTGCCGAGTCGACGCTTCTCGGCTTCGAACCGTGCGACGATATCGGCGAGTTCGGCGCGTTCATCCCACGGTTTCCCCGACTGCCCGGCGGTTAGCCCGACCAAATCCGACGCGGTTGCGAGGTTGTCACCGAGGTCGGCTGCGAGGCGCGCCGGCCTATCGACAATTCCCCGCCAGGTGATGTCCAGGTGTTCGTATATGCCTGCGTTGATCGAGTCGAAGAGCAATTGGCGGGCGAACGTCGGTGTGATGATCCTGGCTTCGTGTTCAACGCCGGCGAGAACCCCGAACTCGCTGAGGATGAGGGCGGCGAACCCGTGATAGGTGTGGATTTCGACATCGCGGCCCGGTTCGACGGTGTCCGCCAGCATCTCGGCGATGCGTTCGCCCAGCTCCTGAGCCGCTTTGTTCGTGAAGGTGATGCCCAGCACTTGTTCCGGTTCGGCCGCTCCGGCTTCGACGAGGTGTGCGATTCGCATGGCGAGAGTCGTGGTCTTGCCGGTGCCTGCTCCCGCGGCAATGCGCAGCGGCCGGACCGGGTATTCGATGATTCTGAGTTGTTCGGGTGTAGGGGTGATAATCATCGGGCGAACGACTCCCGGCCTTCGGGCCATTCGGGACAGGAGATCCGCACGGAGCATCGAGAGCAGGTGACTCCGACGGTCGGTGCCCACTCTTCCTTTGCGATGTTCCGTCCGATCGATGCCATCGTCTCGACTACCACCTCGAGTTCGGCGGGATCCAGTGCAGACCACTGCTGCTTGCGCTTGGCCAGCGGATACCAGAACTCAGCTTCCGCCGGCTCCCCGAACGCGGTCACAGCCTCGTCCGATCTGGCGGCCAACAAGTAGAAAGCCAGTTGAATGGAGGTCGCTGCTTCAGCGGCGGACTTCGGCGAGGCGGTCGTCTTGTAATCGACGATCCGCAGACGATCATCGCCGGTGCGTTCGATGCGATCTGCCCTGCCTCGCCAGGGGATGTCGTCGATCGTCGACTCGAGCGCGTGTTCGAGGAGTACCGGTACTGCGTTCGGGCGGATCCAGGAGGCATACATGTTCCGCAGGAGCCGCTCCGCTCTCTTGTGCCACGCCTCCCGGCGAGCCTTCGGGCCGAAATCAGCAGAAGCGAAGTGCCGCTCTAGGTGCTCGAGGGCGCGTTCGATCGACCCATGCGTCGACTCTCCGGCCACGGCTTCCCGCTCCGTGTCTTCCAGAACATCGTGGATGAGGCGACCGAACGACGCGTATGGACCAGCTTGACCTGCCGCGTTGAGTCGCCGTTCGAGGACGTACTTCCTCGGGCACATGTCGTAGCTCTCCGCCTGACTGGGCGACAATCTGAGGTCCGGTCCGACGATCCCGGAATCCGAGCCTCGTGCCCGCATGCGGGCGAACTGCTCGACGGAACGAATGGCCGGGTTCGGGCGGTTGTGGAGGGTGGTAACCGCGGCGAGGCGACGCGAGGCCGGAATCTCCGGGTCGGCGATCATGCGCCTGAGGTGGGCCTCGGCTTCGGCGGGTGTGACCGGCAGCCGATCCTCAGCATCCATCGGGGAGCCTCTTTCCGGTACCACGTCGAACGATTCGACTCCGATGGCCGATAGGAATCGGCTCGGTCGCCGCTGCGGGTCATCACTTCCGGCGTCCGTGGCAGTCCACACGACTCGCCGGGTTGCTCTGGTCATAGCGGTGTAGGCGAGTCGCATTTCTTCCTGGAGCCGGAATCGACGGGCTGCATGCGGATCCGGATCATGATTGGGAGAGAGCAGGCGGGTTTGAAGAATCGACCGCTGACGGCGTAGGTCGGGCATGACTCCTTCCACGGCGTCCGCGATGAAGACCACGTCGAAACTTAGGCCTTTTGACTGGTGGAGGGTGGTGAGTGTCAGACGTTCGGAGGCATCCCCGGCATAGCGGAGGAGGGGAGTGGCCTCGAAGTCCTCTCGGTCGGCCAGCGCGACGTACTCCGCCAGCGTCAGGTTCGGGTCGCGGGCCTCCTGGCGGCCGAGGACCTGGGTGAAGGCCGCCCACGCTGATCGGAAATCAGCGCGGTCGGGATCGTGAACCAACCCGGCGAACTGGGGGAGTGAGTTCCACAGCGTCCAGAAACCCTGAGCAGCAGACCCGGTGACTGCCCAGTCCGGTGTCTCGATCAGGTCCGCCAACGCATCGGTTCCCGGTACCGAGGAACGGAGGATGGCGGGCCACGAATCATCCGTGCGCAATCGAAGGCGATAGGCGTCCCGCTCGACGCTCAGCGGTACTCCGACAAGGGGGCCCAACAGGAGTCGTCTGACGACTCGATCTGTGTCCAGTCTGCTGCCCATCCCGTCTGGGTGTGCCGCCTGCACGACATCAAAGACGATGCGGATGGCCGGGTGGTCGACCAGGCGGGCATCCGGGAGATCGTGCGAGATTGAGCGGCGTTCGAGTGCCCGCGACAACTCGGGCAGGAAGTGGCGCTTCGACCGGACCAACACGGCCATACGTTCGATGGGGAGTTGCTCTTCGATGTGTAGTCGCTCGACTTCAGAGGCGATCCAGTCGGCTTCTTCCGACTGTTGCCGGAACTTCCGAATTTCAACCCGGCCGCTGTGTGGGGCCGGAACGACAGGCCCGGCCCCACCGGGTAGGTCGCCGCCGGAGGTCAGGCGAACGGCGGCGGACAGGATCTCAGCTGGCACGCGAAATGATGTGGTGAGAACCAGTCGCCTGGCCGGTGTCCCGTCCTGGTCCTTGAACCGATCCGGGAATTCGACGACGTTGTGCAATTCGGCGCCGCGAAACGAGTACACGGATTGATAGGGGTCGGCCGCAACGGTGAGATTGCGATGGTGGGCGGTCAGCCGAAGGAGCATCTCGGATTGGGCGGCCGTTGTGTCCTGGTACTCATCGACGATCACGTAGTGGAACTGCTCTGCGACTTCCTCCTGCACGGCTGGATCCTCGAGGAGATCGACGGCCAGGGATTGAAGAGATCCGTAATCGAGGCGCGCTCGTTTCGAGAGTTCTGTCGTGTACCGGACCAGGAAATCGGGCAACGCCCGCCAGTCGGCCCGATCGGCGGCCAATGCACGAAGCCCGGCATCATCGAGGAGATGCTCACGACTGCGCATGATGAAGTCGGCGACCTCTTCGGCGAAGGTCATCGACCCGAGGAGGGGTCGAAAGAGCACCGGCCATCTCCGCTGGTTTTCCGACGACAGCAGTTCTGACACGAGTGCGACTTGCTCGGGGCCTGTGAGGAGCGAAGGCATGTCGCCCCAGCCGAGTCGCTCCCGTCCATGGTGCTCGAGGAGCCGGAAGGCGAGGGAATGGAAGGTGGAGGCCGGGATCTCGCTGATCGAGCGATCGAGGCGCGCCTGCACACGCGTCTTCAGGTCCGAGGCAGCCCTTCGAGAGAACGTGAGGATGGCCATCCGATCGGCTGGAAGATGGTGGCGTTCTGTGAGTTCGACCACTCGGCGCACGAGGAACTCGGTCTTACCGGTTCCCGGGCCGGCCACCACGATTTGCGGTCCGTCAACGTTCGCGATCGCGTCGGGCCAGTCGTCTGGATCAATCCGCCATTCAGTCATGTTTCCCAGGAGGGTAGGTCGATGCTCAGGCAGCGAGTTGGTGAGCCCTTCCGCAGATGGGACAGTCTCGATCGGCGAAGACCTCCTCGAACTCGATGCCGGCTTCCGACAGAAGTTGCTGAAGATGGTGCGTTGTGTTCATACCAACAAGCTATCGGGCGGGTGTGACAGAAAAGCACTCAACAGATGGGCGCGCCAATGTCAGGCGGCCAGTACCGCGCCACAGCCTGCACACGTCAGGGGATCGAGGCCCGAAAGATCCAGAGCGAGGGTGAGCTGCTCGATTGCGTGATCGCACGTCGGACACGACTCGGGTGGTCCATCGAAAATGACCTCGATGCCGGTGCCGAACCGCTCCCGAAGCGCCGCCATCTCATCACGTGAAGACGTCATGCGGTGCTCGCCAAGGTCTGGTCATCGCCTTCCGCATCGTTGTCGGCGAAGGCGGGGCACCGATCCTGGTAGGAACACCAGTTGCACAGTTGCCCCGGGCGCGGCGGGAAGTTATCGCCGGCGATGGCCTTGTCGATCGCCGCCCACAGTGCCCGGAGCTGGCGGTCCATACCATTCAGATGCGCGTCGCCGACGGGCAGGCGATAGAGGGTCGGTCCGTTGAGGTACAACAGGCGGAGTTCAACGGGAGTCCGGCCCGTCTTGTGCCTGATCAAGAGCGCATAGATCTTGAGGGCGAAGAACGCCGGGAGTGCATATCGTTCGGGCGGTGCCTTGCCGGTCTTGTAATCGGTGATGACCAGTTCGCCGCCGGGAAGCTCGTCGATTCGGTCGAGGATGCCGCGAATGGTGATGCCCCCCAAATCCTCGAGCATGTCCAGCTCGCGATCGCGAGGACTCACCTCAACGGGGTCCTCGACGGTGAAGTAGTTGGCCAGGAGTGCAAGGCTCTCAACACCCCACATGCGCTCCTCGTCATCAGAACTAAACAGGTCGGCATACTCTTCTGTCGTGCGCAGCTCCGTCCACGCCTTGCGGAAGAGGTCGTAGAGGGCTTCCGGTGTGCGCTCCTCCGGTGAGAGGTCGTACAGCTCCTGCAGAGCGAGGTGCGCGGTGGTTCCCCGGGCCTGGTAGATCGTGACCGGTTCGGGTATGCGATCTATTGCCCGGAACTTGAAGAGTTGCGGGCATTGCTTGTAGTCGCTCGCCCGACTTGGAGACAGCGTTTCCAACGGCATGCCCCGACTATACGACACTCGAATGACACTTATGAGATTCCGAGTCGCGAAAACTATGAACAGGTCGCGAAAATTTGTGAGCTCTGTGCCTTGACGAACGGCGCAGGAGCGCTTACCTTCATCTTTACCGCATCGCAGGAAACTGCGAAGCGGACTGAAGAGGTCGAGAGGGCTCTTCGGACCGGAATCGGTGGAAACGCCGGTCGAGGGAGTCTTCGGGAAGACCGAGCTTTCGGGCAAGGAGTTCCCGGGATCGGGAACCCCGAGAGGGTAACGACTTCGGTCGGAGCTTTCTCGGGGTTTTCCGCGTCCTGGGGCGTATCCGCGACTCGTAACTCGCGACTTTTATGTTTGGGTCGCGAAATCTGGGTTGGTTTCTGCCTTGCGTTGGGTGGGGGTAGCCGATATGTTCCTCCCTGCCGGTTCGGAGGAAACTCTGAGACGGCATTGTCCCGGACGGGGCCATTTGGGAAACTGAGCGGCTTTGGATGGGACAACCACTTCGGTGGCTCCTGAAAGGGAGAGGCAGCTCGTAAGGGTTGTCCGTCCCGGGAGACCTTCGGGTCGATCGGGCGTCCGGCCGGAGTGTTGGTTTCTCCTTCGGGGGATACCAGGTCTCTTGGAAACGAGGGGCCGTGTTCGATACCAGTCTTTCGGGATTGGTGGAGAACGAGCCCGGGGCTGAAAGGCTGTGGGTCCGGGGTAGTGGAAACGCTACTTCGGGACTCGCCTCGGATCTTGTCCTTCGGGACTCGAACCGGAGCGGGGTTCGGGAACCCCGAGAGGGTAACGACTTCGGTCGGAGCTTTCTCGGGGTTTTCCGCGTCCTGGGGCGTACCCGCGACTAGCGACTCGTAACTCGGGACCCGCGACTCGTGGACTCGCGAACTCGCGACCCGTAACTGGCGACCCGCGACTCGTAACTCGCGACTTTTATGTTTGGGTCGCGAAATCTGGGTTGGTTTCTGCCTTGCGTTGGGTGGGGGTAGCCGATATGTTCCTCCCTGCCGGTTCGGAGGAAACTCTGAGACGGCATTGTCCCGGACGGGGCCATTTGGGAAACTGAGCGGCTTTGGATGGGACAACCACTTCGGTGGCTCCTGAAAGGGAGAGGCAGCTCGTAAGGGTTGTCCGTCCCGGGAGACCTTCGGGTCGATCGGGCGTCCGGCCGGAGTGTTGGTTTCTCCTTCGGGGGATACCAGGTCTCTTGGAAACGAGGGGCCGTGTTCGATACCAGTCTTTCGGGATTGGTGGAGAACGAGCCCGGGGCTGAAAGGCTGTGGGTCCGGGGTAGTGGAAACGCTACTTCGGGACTCGCCTCGGATCTTGTCCTTCGGGACTCGAACCGGAGCGGGGTTCGGGAACCCCGAGAGGGTAACGACTTCGGTCGGAGCTTTCTCGGGGTTTTCCGCGTCTTGAGATGCAACCGGCGACTCGCGCGAGCCGTGACTCGCGTACCATAAGCTCATGCCCTACCCAGAACGTCTCCTCAGTCCCGGCGAAGCCGTCCAACTCGAGTTCCGCCCGCATTGGCAGAGAATCATGGTTCCCACCGCCATCACGATCGTCGCCATCGCCGCGCTGGTTGCCGTCACCGCGCTCCTAGACGAAGGCGCCATGTGGATCTCGCTGGCCGTCGTTGCCCTCGTCTGGCTCATCACCGCCGTTCCGCGCTACCTCGATTGGTGGTTCACCCGATACATCGTCACCAACGAACGCCTCATCGTTCGGTCGGGGGTACTGGCTCGTCGAGGCAAGGAGATTCCGCTCGAGGTCATCAACGACGTTGCGTTCTCGCAGTCGGTGCTGGAGCGGCTGGTGCATTCGGGCGATCTCTTGATCGAGTCCGCCGGTGAGCAGGGGCAGAGCCGTTTCACCGATATTCCCCGCCCTGAGGATGTCCAATCGCAGATCTACCAACTGAGAGAGAAGCGAACGGTTGCGCTCGAAGGGGGCAACCAGGGGGGAGCCGCGGGGCAACTCGAGTCACTCGCTCGCCTCCATCGCGACGGTGTCCTGACGGATGAGGAGTTCGCCGCCAAGAAGCAGAAGCTTCTCGACGAGATCTGATTGACGGCCCTCCCCGAAACGCCCGCCACCATTGCCGTGGCCTCCTCCGGCGTCGAGCACCGGTTGGTCCCGTTCGGGGAGGTATCTTCTGTAGGCGAAGCCGCCGCCGCCCGAAATATCGATCTGAACCAGCTCATCAAGACGATCGTCGTGCGTGAGTCGGAGGGCCGGTATCTTTTGATCCTGGTTCCCGGTGACCGGGTCATCGACTGGACAAAACTGCGGAAATGCCGGGGTGTGTCGCGCCTGTCTCTCCCCGACGCTGATGAGGCCTTCACTGCCACCGGATACCGGAGAGGCACTATCACCCCGTTCGGCGCCGCCGGCAACTGGCCGGTTGTTGCCGACAGCTCGCTCGAGTCGAAGGCCGAGGTTTCGGTCGGCGGTGGTGTCTCAGGCCTTGCGATTCATCTCCGAAGCATCGATCTCATAGAGGCGACCGGCGCGGTGGTGGCGGATGTGACCAAGTCCGCAGAAGTTGTTTCAAATCCCCCAACCAGCCGGTAGCATTGGTTTCCAACAGGTCACCGGAGGGGAACATGTTCGAGGCGGTTGAGTTCATTGAAGTCGAAGGTACTTCCGGCCGTCCCAATCCGACACCACTCGAGCGCTTGATCGGGACCTACGGAGAGGAATCGGAGGCCATCGCCGCCGGCCGGGCCGCCAAAGCAGCCTTCCACGCCGCCGATCGCTCCGAATACGCATGGTGGGTTGTCCGCAGCCAGGGCGCGCAACTGGCCAACTGGATCGCTGACTCCTCGAACGACCAGGAGTTCATGCTCGATTTGCGCACCGGCCAACTCGTAGAGATCGACTGATTCGGACCATCGTCGGTCGCGCGAACTGCGCTCGATCTGTTGAGGGCAGTAAGGTCCTTCCCCGACCACAGAGAGGAAGAGGGTGACCGACGTCCACGGTATCGGTGCCTGGGTTGCGATCGGCCTGACCGGCGTAACCGGCCTCTGGGGTCTCGGGCTGGCCGTCCTCAAGCGCCAGCCGCCACGAGCTTTCACTTCTGCGGCACTGGTAGCGGTTGGAAGCATGCTGGCGCAGGGCGCGATGGGGCTCATCCTGTATGCCGATGGCGGAGAGCCGGGGTCGGGCCATCTCTTCTACGGCATGGTGATCGCCGCCTCCATCGCCTTCGGCTACATCTATCGGTCACAACTGGGAAAACGGGCTGCACTGGCATGGGGGTTGTTCCTCCTCTTCCTCATGGGGTCGGGGTTCCGTGCCATTGCCAACATCGGAACCGATCTAGGCGGGTGAGGAGCCTCATGTTGCTCGAACGGAAGAAGCTGGTGATCACAGGCGTCGTCACCGACGACTCAATCGCATGGCATGTCGCTCGCATTGCGCAGGAACAGGGCGCCGAGATCGTGTTGACGAGTTTCGGGCGTGGCCTGCGCTTGACCGAGCGGGCGGCGAGGCGTCTTCCCCAGTCCGTCGATGTACTTGAACTCGATATCAACGAACCTGCCCACATGGACGCCGTGGTGGCCGACTTGTCGTCGCGCTGGGGAGCGGTCGACGGCGCATTGCACGCTATCGCTTATGCGCCGCAAGACGCCCTGGGCGGTAACTTCCTGAACACCCCGGCGGAGAGTGCCAATACCGCATTCCAGACGTCCGCCTTCTCTTATAAGACCCTGGCCGTTGGCCTGTTGCCGCTCATGCGGGCGGCAGGCGGTGGATCATTGGTCACACTCGATTTTGACAACACGCAAGCCTGGCCGATTTATGACTGGATGGGTGTTGCCAAGGCGGCGCTCCAGGCGGTGACGCGCTATCTCGCCCGGGACCTCGGTGCCGAACACATTCGGGTCAACGCCGTCTCGGCCGGCCCGCTGTCGACGATCGCAGCCAAATCGATCCCGGGATTCCAGTCTCTTGAGCGGGCGTGGTTGCAGAGGTCACCAATCGAGTGGGACTCATCCGATCCGACCCCGGTTGCGCAAATGGTCGCGCTCCTCCTCTCCGACTGGACTCCCATGACCACCGGCGAGGTTGTTCATGTCGATGGAGGGTTCCACGCAGTCGCAGCCGGATCGCGCGAGTAGCCGGAGGGGGTGCCGTCCGCTCCCGGCGAGCGCGGCAAGTCCCGTGGCCGCGCAGGGAGATCGACCACGAATGTAGCTCCACCCCCCGGCGTGTCGTCGAGTCGCACGGTTCCACCCATCGATTCGACCAGGCCCTTGACGATGGCCAGCCCCAATCCTGTCCCGCTGCGGGAGCGGGTGGCCGCCGGTTCGAGCTGCGTGAAGGGTTCGAATACTTTGTCTCTCATCTCGGAACTGATACCGGGGCCGCGATCGACGACGCTGATCTCGACCCGCTCGCCCTGCACTTTCACCACGATCTCTGCAGGAGAGCCGGGCGCGTACTTCAACGCATTCTGGATGAGGTTGATGAGTACCCGACCCAGGTGATCGGGGTCGACGCGAACCGTTACCTCTTCCGTTGACCGAATGTTCACCTGCGCCGCGGCTCCCGGGATCTCGTCGATCACCGAACGGAGGAAAGATTCCAAATCGATTTCGGTGGGGTGTTGCGGCAGTGCTTGATTGTCGATCCGTGACGTCATCAGCAGGTTCTCGATCAGCTGCCGGAGTCGCCCGGCCTGGTTTCTGGCCGAATCGAGCAGACTCAGGGCACTTGCGTGAGTCGGTGCCAGCTCCGGCCTGGCGATCGTGTCGAGCGAGCCGATAATGCTGGTCAGCGGAGTCCGCAATTCGTGCGAGACGACGGAGACGAAATCCGATTTGAGTTGCGCCAGTTCCTCCATCCGGCGGCCGGCTTCTGCGGCCTCCTCATAGCGCCCGAGATGGGCAAGCACTAGTGCCGCCGGTGCCGACAGCGAAGCCAGGACGTCGAGGTCGTCGTCGGTGAACGGGGTTCCATCCGTCCGATCCGCCACCATCATGACGCCCATGGTGCGATGTTCGACCTTGAGCGGCACCGCCACTGCGTGCTGCACTCCGAGTTCGGTGAGCAGGTGGTTGGAGTTCTTCCCGTCTGTCTGGCTGAAGCGGCGCGCCTGGCCGGACACGAACGTCTGCTCGATGTTGCCGCGGCGGCGCAGGGGGAGCAGATAGCCGGTGACGTCGAGCGTATGTCCGGCAGCCCAGATCGGACTGACGACTTCGAGCGCGCCGCGGGCCGGGTCGTGGAGGAGGACGACGCCTACCTCAGCTTTGAGGTAGGTGGCGATCTTGCCGACGAGTTCTGGGAGAACGCGGGTGAGCGAGTCCCCGGCGGCCAGGGTTCGGGAGACTTCGTAGAGGCGTTCCAGATCCCGTTCTCGTGCCTCGAGTTCCCGCTGTCTTCGGATGCCGCTGCGGATCTCCCTTCGCAACTCGTTGGTGATGGCGGCGGTTGCGATGCCGACCACTACCAGGGTGATGGCCGGTACGACGATGTCTTCCGGATTCGGAGTGGTCCCGAAGGCGGTCTGAGCGATGACGTTCGTTGCTACGAGTACCAGGGCAGTGATGAGGGGAACGATCCAGTGGGCCAGCGCCGCCATGAGCGCCACCACCCCGAAGTAGCCGATGAGCACGAACGAGGCGAAGGCTGGAACCGTCGCCATGATGCTCATCGCCGAACCGATGGTGATGACTCCAAGCAGCAGCAAGAGATCGCCGGAGCCGCGTCGTAGCGTCAAATCCCAGTTGGGTAGGGACAATGCGCCGAGTACCGCGGCGATGGCAACTTGTGGGGCCCACACACGGAGGTTGTCGACTTCGCCGATCCGCCATGTAGCGAACACAAAGGATGCCAGCATGAGCCACCCGGCCCGCAGGGCCAGCGCAACGACCCTCGCCCGGGAAGCCGCCATAGCCGCTCTGGTGGAGCGCTGAGCGCTGATTGAAGGGATGGTCACAATGGTCAGGGTAATCTCCCCGCCATGTTGGATCTTGGATCGTCGATCCTCCAATGACTTTGCGTTCCTACGGAAACCTCTTCGGGGTGCGCTATGGGAGTGCTCAACCAAGGGTGCTGGCACTGCACGGTTGGGGTCGCAGTCGTACCGATTTCGAGGGGTGGTTGTCGGGATACGAGGCGATTGCGCTCGATCTACCCGGCTTTGGCGCCTCGCCTCCCCCTGATGAATCCATGGGAGCCACCGGGTATGCAGAATTGATAGGGTCGGTCTTGGGCGAGTTCGAAACACCACCGGTGATCGTCGGCCACTCGTTTGGAGGTCGAATAGCCGTCGCCCTGGCGGCCTCGCGACCCGAGGCTGTGTCCGGCCTGGTTCTGGCCGGTGTGCCGCTCATCCGCCTGAGTCCGGCCGGCAAACCGCCGTGGCGCTATCGGTTGGTTCGCCGGGCCGGGTCGATGGGACTCGTGTCCGCAGCCCGGCTCGAACGGGCCCGGCGTCGGTTCGGTTCGGCCGACTATCGAGCTGCCGCCGGCGTGATGCGCGATGTCCTCGTGAAGGTGGTGAACGAGAGCTACGAAATCGAACTGGGCGCCGTTAAGTGTCCCGTTCGGCTCGTGTGGGGGGAGCAGGACAGCGCGGTGCCAACGGCAGTGGCCGCCGCCGCCCTCGGCTTCCTGGCTGATGGCACTCTCGATGTGGTCGCGGGTGCCGGCCATGACGTCCACCTCTCCCATCCGGAGCGGCTCTGCGCTGCCATCGATGAGTTGTCGGTATGACGTGGATCGTCCTGGCGCTCGGCGTGGCGGCAGCCGCTCCTGCTGCTCTGCGATTTCTGCGCGTTGCTCAACGGGAGCATTACCTGGGGGGATCGACGATACGGTTCGCCCTTCGCTGGTGGACGGGATCGCGGAATGTCTGGCTCTTCGTCGCGGGAATCGTCGGTCTTGCGGCTACCCCGTGGTGGTGGTGGATGGCGCTTGTCCCGATCGGGGTTGCCGCTCTCGGCCCCCTCGGGTTGGGAGTGCGGGGGGTTTCATCGCCTCTTCGCTGGACGGGTCGCCTTCGCCGGTTGACGGCCATTGTCTCCGGCTCGGCCGCACTGTTGATCGTGGCGAGCGTCGTTCTCGAGTTTGTCACCGTCGTCGCTGCCATCCTTGCCCTCGGGATGCCGCTGTTGATCGACCTTGGACTGGCACTGGCGGCGCCCCTTGAAGCCAGGCTCGGAAGGCGCTGGATCGACAAGGCCCGCGACAAGCTCAACGCCGTCGACCCCCGGATCCTCGCGATCACCGGATCGTATGGGAAGACCACCACCAAGGAGTATGCGCGGTTGCTCCTGGCCGCCGAGATGCAGGTGGTGGCGAGCCCTGCCAGCTTCAACAACGCCATGGGACTGGCTCGTGCGATCAACGAACACCTCACGCCGGGTTCCGAGTTGTTCATCGCCGAGATGGGGGCTTACGGGCCGGGCGAAATCGCCGCGCTGTGTTCGTGGATCCCCCCGGAGGTGGCAATTATCACCGCCATCGGCCCTGTGCACCTCGAACGATTCGGTTCTCTGGAGCGGACGCTCGAAGCGAAATCGGAGATCCTCGAGGGAGCAGGCGTCGCCGTGCTCAACATCGATGACCGGCGTCTGGCCGGATTGGCCGATCGTCAGGCCGGCGTCCGCCGGGTGATCAGGTGCTCGGCGATCGACACTTCGGCGGACGTTTGTGTGCTCGGCCATAACGGCGTTCAGGAAGTGTGGGCCGGCGGAGCGCTCCTCGCCCGGTTGGATCCGCCGGTTGCCTTCGCGACGAATGTCGCCTGCGCGATCGGGGCTGCACTCGCCTTTGGCGTCGATCCCGGCTCGATCCGATCTGCGCTGGCCGGTGCCGATCGGCCGGCGCACCGGCAGACGCTGACGCAGAGCGATCTGGGCTTCACGATCATCGACGACACGTACAATTCCAACCCGGCAGGAGCTTCAGCCGGTTTGCAGTTGCTCGGCGAAATTGGTTCGGGCGCCAGGCGGGTGCTCGTTACCCCCGGCATGGTCGAACTCGGAGCCGACCAGGTGACCGAAAATGCTCGCCTGGCTGCACAAGCCGTTGAAGTTGCCACCGATATCCTTATCGTCGGCCTCACCAACCGGCGCGCCCTTTTGAAGGGAACGGAAGGAGGCAGAGCGTCCGTTATGGTGGTCGACTCCCGTCCGGAGGCCGTCGAATGGGTGCGCGCCAATCTCGGTCGGGGAGACGTTGTTCTCTACGAGAATGACCTACCGGATCACTACCCGTAATGAGGAGCGTGCCATGAGTCGACCGGCGGTTCTGTTCGGCGGGCCATCCCCGGAACACGACATCAGCATTCTGACCGGCCTCCAGGCGGCCAGAACCTTGACTGAGGCAGGCACGGCTGTCGATGCCGTCTATTGGTCAAAGACCGGGGATTGGTTTCTCGTCGAGGCCACGATGGAGGCCGCGGACTTCGCAGATGGGGTGCCGGCCAAGGCACGGCAGCTTCGGTTCGAGGCTGCTCCCGGCGGCGGATTCTTCCTCAAGAAGAAGGCGCTGTCTCCATCCGCCGTCGTGATCTGTTGTCACGGCGGCCCCGGTGAGGATGGGACTCTCCAGGCGGCCCTCAGCTTGGCCGGGATACGGTACACGGGGCCGGACGCGGCGGGATCTCTCCTTGGAATGGACAAATACGCGTTCGGTGCCGTTGTAGCGGCTGCCGGACTCCCGACGCTCCCGAGAGTGCTCGTTACGCCGGGCCGGGCGCCGGACTTCGATGGGCCGTTCATCGCCAAGCCGCGGTTTGGAGGGTCGTCGATCGGCATCGAAGTCGTAGAGGACTGGGACACTGCACTGGCGCTCGTGTCACGTTCGCCGCACATGCGACGTGGAGCCGTGGTCGAGCCGTACCTTCCGAAGAGCCGGGACTTGAACATCTCCGTTCGAACGTTCCCGCAGTTGCAGCTGTCTCCGATCGAAGCGCCGATCCGGGCCGACGCCGCCGCCCGCATCTACGACTACCGGCAAAAGTACCTCGCAGGCGGCGGTCTCGATGGTTCGGCCAGGGAGATCCCGGCCGACATCCCCGCTACATGGACCGAGTCGATTCGCTCGATGTCGACCACTATCGCCGGCCTGGTTCGGACCCGGTCTGTGGCCAGAATCGACTTCCTCCAAGACGGAGACGACCTGTATGTGAATGAGATCAACACGATCCCCGGCAGCCTATCTGCGTACCTGTGGGCGGAAGCAGGGGTCAGCAGGATCCAGCTACTCCGCGACATGGTGGCGGAGGCCGAGCAGTCCCAGCCCGATGCCTACACGACGGCCGGTGCCGACGGTGCGGCTCTGCGCAGCGCATCTTCCATTGCAGCGAAGCTCGGCTGACCTGAAGTGGTATTGTCCGAAACAACCCAGACAGAAGGAGGGCCCGTGGTCCAAGCGTACGTGCTGATCCAAACCGAGGTCGGCAAAGCTGCCTCGGTAGTCGAAGAAGCGCGCAAGATTCCCGGCGTCGAAGCAGCAGACGACGTAACCGGCCCGTACGACGTTGTCGTTAAGGCGTCGGCCGGAGATGTCGACCAGCTCGGCAAGCTGGTGGTGGCGCGCATCCAGGCTATTGAAGGGATCACCCGGACGCTCACCTGTCCGGTGGTGAACCTCTAGCGAAACCAGATACCAACGTGCCCGGTGAGCCGTCCGGAGACCACCGGACCCCCGGCGACTGGCAGGGCGTGGGGGATCTCGTCGCCCTGGCGACAGAGCGCCTGACCGCACCCGTTGAGGGAATGCACAACGCGATCGCGGACCGCTGGTTCGGTATTGCCGGTCCTGGAGCGGCCTCCGGTCGCAAGGCGTACCGCGCTCTCACGGCGAGCATCTACCAATCGGTGCGCTTCACCGGGTCTGTTCTGGGGGCAGCCGTGGGCATCGGGGCGGCGATCGCCGGAAGTCGGAAGCGGACGCGTCCGCTGTGGCATTCCGGTCCGGGCCGCGGCATCCAGTCGACCGTGAACGCGGTCTGGGGTGACGAGCTCGAACGTAGGAGCAGCAACCTGTCCATCGAGCTGAGCCTGCGCGACTCCGCCGGCGAGCCGATCCGCACCGATCCCGCTTCACTATCGCTCGCTTACGCAGATCCCACCCCCCGGCTGGCCGTCTTGCTCCACGGGCTGGGGGAGACCGAGCGATGCTTCCAGGGGCGAGCGGAAGACGAAGGGGCTACACCCGGGATGGGCGACATCCTGGCGGCCGACTCCTTCACCCCGTTGCTCGTGCGTTACAACACTGGAAAGCACGTGTCCGACAACGGGGTCGCGCTGGCCTCCCTGCTCGAGGAGACCGTTCGGTCCTGGCCGGTGGGGGTTGAGGAGGTTGTGCTCGTTGGGAACTCGATGGGTGGCCTATTGGCTCGCAGTACCGTCCACGCCGGGTTCTCCGCCGAGCATCGCTGGACGGGACTGGTCGGGCACGTTGTAACCCTCGGTTCGCCGCACCTCGGTGCGCCGCTCGAGAAGGGAGCCAACCTGATTGCCTGGGCGCTCAGCTTCGTTCAGGAGAGTCGCCCGCTGAGCGAGTTCATCAATCAGCGGAGCGCCGGCATCAAGGACCTTCGGTTCGGCGCCATCAGGGAAGCTGACTGGCGCGGATCCGACCCGGACGCACTCTGGCGAGATCTCGTCGAGGATTTCTCGCTCCCGGGAGCCATCGAGCAGCATTTCATCACCGGCGTGGTGACCACCGAACCCCGACACCCCGTCGGCGTTCTCTTCGGCGACCTCATCGTCCGTTCCGGCAGTGGAATCGGGCGAGGTCGCCGACGCCTGGTCGAGGCCACCGATGTTCGAGTGCTTGGGGGCCGGCGCCACTTCGATCTGCTCCACGATCCCCTCGTACAGGAACAGGTGCGAGCGTGGCTGAGGGCTTCGTAAGGCGTACCGCTACGCTGGCGAGCAATGGTCGATATTCCCATTCGCGTGGCCTCGAAGGCCGTCGTCATCGAGCGCGGTGAGATTCTCCTGACTCGCAACCTTCATCCCGATGATCCCGACGGCGAGTTCTTTCTACTGCCGGGCGGCGGTCAGCACCACGGCGAACCACTCGATGAATGCTTGAGACGCGAAGTGTTCGAAGAAACCGGCTACTCGATCGAAGTCGGGGACGTGCTTTGGGTGCGGGACTACATCGGGGCCAGCCATTCGTTCGCTGCATACGAACCGGACGTCCACCAGGTCGAGGTGATGTTCTGGTGCTCGGTCGACCGATCACAACGACCGGCCACGCCGGTCGAGGAAGACGCTTGGCAGTTGTCGGTTGATTGGATCCGGCTGGAGGATCTGCCGCATATTCGGCTCTTCCCGGCCGCGCTTGTTCCGGGTTTGATTGGCATGGCGGCCGGGCGTATTGATGGCGCAAGGTACCTCGGCGACGTCAACTAGGAAGTGCCCCGGTCACATCGGCTTCGCCGTCCATCTGAGCGGGCCGCATTCACACCCGACGTGTAGGTTCTGACTATGCGGGAAGCTCAGATGGACATCGTGGATCTGTCCGATCAGTACGAGAAGTCCTACCTGGTCTGCCTGGAGGACTGGTCCGACGAGATGGCGGAGGCAGGGGATCACAAAGCTCGCTGGTATCGCCTCATGCGGGACCGCGGACTGCGGGTCAAACTGGCGCTGGGCGATGACGGCCGGCCGGTCGGAATGATTCAGTACCTGCCAATCGAGCACTCACCGGCCGTTGGCATCGATCTCTACATGATCATGTGCGTCTGGGTGCACGGCTACAAGGGCGGGGTGGGCAATCGACAGGGCCGGGGGGTGGGCTCGGCGCTACTGGCGGCTGCCGAACGTGACACCCGGGAGTTAGGGGCGAAGGGGATCGTGGCCTGGGGTGTCGTGCTTCCGTTTTGGATGAAAGCCGGGTGGTTCAAGAAGCACGGCTATCGCCGGGTCGACCGGATCGGCATACGCGCGCTGATGTGGAAGCCATTCATGGAGGAGGCGACAGCCCCGCATTGGATCGAAGAAGGCCCCAAGCCGACACGGGTCAAAGGCAAGGTGGCGGTCACGGCGTTCGTCAACGGTTGGTGCCCGGCGAGCAACATAGTCTACGAGCGGGCCAAGAGGGCTGCCGCCGCCCTTGGTGATGACGTCGTGTTCGAGAGCATCGATACGAGCGAGCAGTCGGCAATGATCGAGTGCGGGCAGTCAGACTGCGTATTGGTCGACGGGAAGACGGTTCAGAAGGGCCCACCCCCTTCATACGACCGCGTCTACAAGATGATGGCCAAGCGAGCCCGCAAGCTGCGCCGCTGAGCAACCCGCGACTAGCGACTCGCGACTCGCGACTCGCTCAATATCCGTCGTGGCCGATGCGAACGTTCGTCACGAAGCTCTGGTCGTTTTCTTCGAGGAGTTCGAAGGTGATGCGTTGGCCCTGACGGAGGAAACGAAACATGCTGCCCTCCAGCGAACCGGGGCGAAGGAAGACCTCGTCGTGACCCGGATCGAGAATGACGACGCCCGTCTGAGTGCCGGTGTCGTACGTTTTGACGACGCCCTGAATCACAGCCGTCTAGGCCTTTTCGACCTTGCCGGCTTTGAGACAGGAGGTGCAGACGCGCACTCGCCTGGTATTGGAACCATGCTTCACCCGGACACGCTGGATATTGGGCGTCCAGCGACGGTTCGAGCGCTTGTGCGAGAAGGAAACCTTCTTGCCAAAGCTCGGTTCTTTGTTACAGACTTCGCAGCGATAGGACATCGATAAACCTTTGGGGAACGGCGCCGAAGCTTAGCACCGGAGCAGTTGGGCTGAAATCCGTATACTCGGCCGACCCGATCCGAGGAAGATCATCTATGCGGCTCAGTGCCGGGCGCCTCAAACGGATCATCGAACGGTATCACCAACGGCTCGGTGAACATCGTGATGCCCTCAATCGGCTCAACGTGTACCCGGTGCCCGATGGCGATACCGGCACGAATATGGCGCTGACCGTCGGCGCGGTGATCGAGGCATTTGGCGACGCCGAGACCATGGCAGAGATAACTGAGGCGATCGCCCACGGGTCGTTGATGGGCGCCCGCGGCAACAGCGGGGTAATCCTGTCGCAGATACTGCGGGGCTTGTCCGATACGTTTCGTTCTCTGTCAGAGGTCGGGACGGCCGATCTCATCGAAGCTCTCGACATCGCTTCAGCGGCCGCCTATCAAGCCGTGCTGCGTCCGGTGGAGGGAACGATCCTGACCGTGTTGCGGGCCGCTGCCGAATCCGCAGCAGAGGCGGGAACCACGGTCGGGGAGGATCTAGTGGTCCGTCGCGGATTTGGTGACTTGGTCTCCTGCCGGACGATCCCCGCTGTGGCAGGGTTCGTGGCACTGCCTACCCCGGTCATCAAATAGCAGACAGACCACTAGGAACTCTGCTCAGCCGAGTCTATGAACGCGCCGAACATGCCCTCGAAGAGACACCCGAACTCCTCCCGGTCCTCAAGCAGGCCGGCGTCGTCGACGCCGGTGGAGCCGGGTTTCTGCTTCTGATCGGCGCATTCCTCGAAGAAGTCACCGGCGAGGAGGTCATCTTCCCGGATCGGTTGTTTGTCGAAGCGCTCACGACCGGTGAAGCCGATCAGATCGAGTCAGGGCCCCGCTACGAGGTCATGTTCTTCTTGGAGTGCGACTCCGCCGATGATCTTCGCAACCGGTGGGGGGAGATCGGAGATTCGATCGTGGTGGTGGGAGGCGATGGGATGTACAACTGCCACATTCATACCGATCACATCGGACCTGCAATCCAGGCCGGCATAGATGCCGGCCGCGTTCGTGACATACGGGTGACCGACCTCGTCGAGCAGGCCGGCGAACACGCCTTTTTGGCGGGCTTCGAACCGATCGCCGAGTTCTTCAACGCCCCCATCGGCGTGGTGCCGGTGGCGGCGGGAGATGGCATCGTTGAGTTGTTCCGCTCTGCCGGAGCGTCCGGCATCGTCCGAGGTGGGCAGACGATGAATCCTTCGACATCCGACCTGCTCGAGGTCGTCGAGTCGCTGCATGCTGCCACCGTGATACTGCTTCCGAACAACAAGAACATCATTCCTGTGGCCGATCAGGTCGATGCCCACAGCACAAAACGCGTGTACGTAATCCCGACCCGGTCCGTCCCGCAGGGATTGGCGGCGATGGTGGCGTTCATGCCGCACGCCGCCGAAGTCGAACTCCTGATCGAGGAGATGCGCGAGGCCGCCGAGTCGATCATCACCGGCGAGGTCACCCGGGCGGTCCGCGATGCCGTGGTCGATTTCGGGCCGATCCGGCGAGGGGATTGGTTCGGGTTGGCCGATGGCGAGATCACCTCGGCATCCGTGTCGCTCGAAGCATCACTGCTGGCCTTGCTCGAGCACCTGGTCGATCCCGAACGCGAATTGGTGACGCTCATAACCGGAGAAGGAGCGACCGAAGAGGTCACCGAGGCTGCCGCTCGCTGGATCACCGACCAGCGTCCCGAAACCGAGTTCGAGGTAGTCGCCGGTGATCAACCGCTCTACCCCTACTATCTCTCAGTGGAGTGAGCGGTCGGAGCCTTGCCTATCTGAACACAGTCCCCATCGAGCAGGTCAAAGGCCTGACGGGGAAGCGTGGTCAAGCCCTGCGCAAGGCGGATATCACCTCGGTGACCGACCTCATCCTTCACACCCCTCGCCGCTATCTCGATCGGAGCACCGTTGCGCCGATTGCCAGCCTCCCGTCCGGCGAAGAGGTGACTGTGATGGGACGCGTAACCAAGGTGTCTTTGCGGCGCCCGCGTCGCAACCTGACGATCGTTGAGGCAGACATCGCCGACGAGTCGGGGAGCTTGCGCTGCGTCTGGTTCAACCAGGCGTTCCGAGCCAGGCAACTCACGGAGGGGACCGAAGTGGCGGTCAGCGGGAAACTGGAAACCCGCAAAGGCAGGCGGCAGATGAACAGTCCGGCCGTCGACGTCCTGTCCGGCGATCTCGAATCATTGGTCACCGGACGCGTTGTCCCGATCCACTCATCCGTCGGTGAGGTGGGGCCGGGTCACATGCGGCGGGCTATTCACAATGCGCTTCTGCGATCGCGCCCTGTGCTCGATCCGCTCCCCGGTGAGCTCGTCACGCGACTGGGTCTGTTGGAGCGGGACCGGGCAATAGCCGACATGCACTTTCCCGACTCGATGACCGACATCCCGGCGGCCCGCCGCCGGCTCGTCTTCGACGAATTGTTCAGGCTCGAGGTTGCGCTGGCGTTGAACAAACGGCGGATGATCGACCAGGCCCAGGGCTTCAGCCACAGGGTCAATCCTCACCTGGTGCGGCGGTACCTCTCGCTCGTTGCCACCCGCATGAAGCTCGAATGGCTGGCACGGGGCGATCTCCCGGCCGGCACCGGCGAGGAAATCATCGCTTCGCTCGGAGGCAACGTCGCCACACTGCTCACCTCTGCGTCCGGTGAAATCGAGGACGCGGCCAGGATCGAGGCCCTCGCAGATCAGGTGCCCGACCTGGCGGAGGATCTGCTGGCGATCGCGGGCAACGAGCGGAAGGATGCAGAAGCGGTACGCAAGATCGGGAAGGACCTGGCCGCGCTGCTCGAGTCGCCGGAGCGTTTGGCCGACGCGAGCCGTGAGCTCGTCCGGACGATGGCAATGATGACGGAACCGGCCGAGACGAAGGGTATCTACCCGCCGGAGATCCGCGACCTGCTGGTGGGAACCGGCGCCGATTCTCCCGGAGTTCGCCTGGTCGGTGCGGAAGCAAACCCCATGTCATCGGCGTTCACTCGAACCCTTCCGTTTCCGCCCACTAATGCCCAGATCGAGGCGATATCCGACATACTCAGCGACCTGGCTGCCCCGCATCCCATGCACCGGCTTCTCCAGGGCGAGGTCGGATCGGGGAAGACACTCGTGGCCGTGTTCGCGCTGCTGACCGCGGTCGGAAGCGGATATCAGACTGCGGTCATGGCACCGACCGAGGTCCTGGCGGAGCAGCACTTCCTTGGGATCGCCGGCCTGATCGAGACAGCCGGGATGACGCCGTCGAGTTCGGGCCGGACCGACCTCGGAATGGAATCTCTATTCACCGAGGCACCCGGCGCTCACCAGGTGTCCGTGGCTTTGCTCACCGCCAACCACGCCGAGGTCAACTTCCGGCCGCGGGGAACGACCAAGCGTGACGACGTCATTGGCTGGATCGCGGCCGGCCGCATCGACGTTGTCGTCGGAACCCACGCTCTGATCCAGGAAGGCGTCCATTTCGACCGGCTCGGCCTGGCGGTCGTCGACGAGCAGCATCGCTTCGGTGTGCACCAGCGCGTTCTCTTGAAAGAGAAGGCAATCGAGGTCGATCCGGACTTGTTGATCATGACGGCTACACCGATTCCACGCACCTTGTCGATGACTCTGTATGGGGATCTCGACGTCTCCGTGCTCGAAGAGATGCCACCCGGTCGGACTCCGGTCGCGACGCGGGCGGTCAACCCGGCGGCTCTGGCCACGGTGTATGAAGAGGTGCACGAGCAAGTGGCTGCCGGTCGACAGGTGTTCTATGTGTGTCCACTCGTCGAGGACAGTGTGAAGATCGAGGCCGCCTCGGCGACTGCGGAGTTTGAACGTCTCGGCGGGGTGTTTCCTA
Organism: Acidimicrobiia bacterium; assembly: GCA_029210695.1. Lineage (NCBI taxonomy): Bacteria > Bacillati > Actinomycetota > Acidimicrobiia > Acidimicrobiia bacterium. The sequence continues at coordinate 94,238 of JARGFH010000002.1, read as the reverse complement.
ACCTGCGCCTGGGGCTTTTGCACGGCCAGATGCCACCCAGGGACAAGGAGGCGGTAATGCGATCGTTCCGTCAAGGGATGATCGACATCCTGGTGGCGACAACCGTGATCGAGGTCGGAATCGACATCCCTAACGCTACTTTGATGGTGATTCAAGACGCCGATCGGTTCGGCCTCAGCCAACTCCACCAGCTGCGCGGCCGGGTCGGTCGAGGAGCGCACGCTTCTGCGTGCATCCTGGTCACTGATCCGACCACCGAAGAAGGCGAGGCGCGCATTGCAGCGATGGTGGCGACGAACGACGGTTTCAGACTGGCCGAAGAGGACCTTCGTATTCGTGGTCAGGGAACCGTGTTCGGGACCCGCCAATCCGGTCTGGCGGACCTCCGCCTCGCCGACATCCTGCGAGACACCGACACGCTGATCTCGGCCAGGCGCGAGGCCTTCGATCTGGTCGCCGGCGATCCGGAGCTCACCGGCCATCCAGATATCAAGGACGAGATTCGGGAGCTACTCGGCGATGCCGTTGACTGGCTGTTCGTCTCATGAGGATCATCGGCGGGCGCGCGAGAGGCAGGCGGCTTCGTAGTCCGGCCGGCATGTCGACCAGACCGATGATGGATCGCGCCAGAGAAGCGCTGTTCTCGTCGCTGGGGACCAGGATCCCAGCCAGCCGGGTGCTCGACCTCTACGCAGGTTCCGGCTCGCTTGGCCTGGAGGCACTGAGCAGAGGGGCAGCTTCTGCGGTCTTCGTCGAACAAGGGCAGGCTGCCTTGAAATGCCTCCGTGAGAACGTGGACATGCTCGCGCTCGGAGGCTCGGTTGTCGCCACCGACGTCGGCAGGTTCCTGGCAGCAACAGACGGGCCATTCGATCTCGTGTTCGTTGACCCTCCGTATGCACTGGAACTAGCTTCAGTACATGAGATACTGAAGCTCATCGTGGACAAGGTCGCGGTCGGCGGCTCGGTCGTTCTCCACCGACCCGATGGCGAACAACCGCCGGAAGCACCGCCAGGCCTAGTGAAGGTCGATGAGCGCCGTTATGGAGGCACCCGTCTCTGGCGATATGAGAGGAATATGCCGTGACCATTGCACTCTGCCCAGGCAGTTTCGATCCGCCGACGAACGGGCATGTCGATGTCATCCGCCGTGCGCTCGCCATCTTCGACGAGGTGGTGGTCGGTGTCATCGGCAATCCATCCAAGAACTCGATGTTCAGTTCCGAGGAGCGGGTGCATCTGCTTCAGGAGGTCTTTCGTGATGTCGACCGGGTCAGTGTCGAGAGTTTTGATGGCCTTCTGGTCGAGTACGCCGGTCGGCGGCACGTCGACGTGATTGTCAAGGGACTGCGCGGTGTTGCGGATTTCGACAGCGAACTTCAGATGGCGCAGATGAATCACCATCTGTCCGGCATCGAGACGTGCTTCGTCGCTACGAATCCGTCACACGGCTACATCTCATCGTCTCTCGTCAAAGAAGTGGCAAGACTGGGGGGCTCGACCGACCGGCTAGTTCCGGCCGAAGTCCAGCAGGCCCTCGATGCGAAGGGGTCCAGATGAGCGAAGTTCCCGAAGATCGTGCAGACGTTGACCTTCCCGACTCGGCGGGTGTGATTGAGCTCCTCGACGGACTCATTCACGGTGTCGAATCAGCGAAGTCGGTTCCGCTTTCGGACCAGGTCCGATTGGATCGCGAGGCGATGATTCAGGCGCTCGAGCAAATCAAGCTGGAGCTTCCCGAGGAGTTGCGCACGGCCCGCTGGATGATCCGCGAACGAGAGGCCTTTATCGCTCGTACGCAGGAGAAGGCCCAACAGATCCGGAGGGCGGCTTCCGAGCAGGCGCGCGAACTGGTCAGCGATTCGCACATCCTGGCGGAAGCAGTCGAGGAAGCCAACACTCTGGTGCGACATGCCGAAGGTGATGCGCGACGGATACGGCTCGAAGCAGAGGACGATGCCGAAGAGCGGCTCCAGAACCTCGAGATTCTCTTTGCCAACCTGCTCAAGCAGATCCGTGAATCCAGGGCAGAGTTCCACCGCGTTCGCCCCGCCCCGCCCGAAGTGCCGCAGTGATCGGCGAGTCTATGCGCCAGGAACGATCTCCCTTTCTGATCGGCGTCGGCTCTTTCAGCCCGGGAGACCATCGCGACTATTCGATGACCGGGCCGATGGAGGTCTCGCTCGACAGTGGAAGCATCGACGGCGACGTCGAGGTGTCGGTGCGGGTTTCGGCATTGCCGGACGGCGTCGTTGCGACTGGAACTGGAGCCTTCCGTGTCTCTCTCGTTTGCCACCGGTGCCTCGAGGAATGGGAGGAAGACCGATCGGTTGAGATCTTGCAGGTGTACCAGGTCGTGCCGGATGAGGATGGTCGTGGCATCGAGGAGGATGGAACAATCGACCTCGAACCGGTGGTTCGCGACGAGGTCGTGCTCGACATTCCGCTGGCGCCGTTATGTCGCCCGGAATGCAAAGGACTTTGCTCTGAGTGCGGAACCGACTTGAATAGCGATCCGTGTTCCGGCCATACTGATGAATCGGATCACCCACTTGCTGCCTTGAAGCAGCTGCTGGACCCTCAGGACACCTAAGGAGTGCGCCCATGGCGGTGCCCAAGAAGAAGATGTCGCGCTCTCGGACGCGGCGCCGGAAAGCCGAATGGAAGCTGAGCCGAACGGGCACGTCGACTTGCCCTCAGTGCCACAGCCCCAAGCTGCCTCATCGCGCCTGCCCGAACTGCGGTACGTACCGCGGTCGCGAGATCACCGTCACCGAATAGTCATCCCCACATGGCCCGTGTAGCCCTCGATGCGATGGGGGGCGATCGCGCTCCCGACGAGATCATTGCCGGCGGTGTTCTTGCTGCCGGCGCAGGCCACGACGTGATTCTGGTCGGCGAACCCTCGCTCATTGCCGATCGGTTGGCCGCGCTCGGGACAAAGCTTCCGGTGGTTGCCGCCGCCCAGGTAATCGGGATGGATGAAGATCCGGCCAGGGCAATTCGGGAGAAACCGGACAGTTCGATTGCGGTCGCGGCGCGGTTGGTCAAGGCCGGCGAGGCCGACGCCCTCGTCTCAGCCGGATCGACCGGTGCAACGCTGGCCGCCGCTGCGGTCATTCTCCGCCGAATGCCGGGCGTGCTCCGCCCGGCCGTGGCTTCGATCTTCCCGACCCCCGGCAGCCACACCGTCGTCCTGGACTCCGGAGCGAATCCGGAGTGCAAACCCGAGCACCTCGTGCAGTTTGCGGTTATGGGTTCTCTGGTAGCCGAGCTTTACCTCGGCGTGCGTAATCCTCGGGTGGGTCTGCTGAACATCGGGGAGGAAGAGAGCAAGGGTCGGGATTTGGAGAAGGCCGCATTCGAATTATTGCGCGCCACCAGCCTGAACTTCATCGGGAACGTCGAGGGTCGTGACCTCGCCTCCGATAGGGCCGATGTGTTCGTCACAGACGGCTTCACGGGCAACATCCTCCTGAAGACCACCGAAGGTGCGGTGCAGTTCATCGCCGAACTCTTCCAGGCCGCAGTGATCAACCTGCCTCCTCAGGACCTTGCAGTGATTGATCCGGTCCTGGCGGAAGTGCGCAGGCGGGTCGATCACGAAGAATACGGCGGAGGACATCTGCTCGGCACCAACGGAGTGGTGGTGATTGCCCATGGTTCTTCGTCGCGCATTGCCATCGCCAATGCCGTCGCCATGGCCTCGACCGGCGCCGATCGGGATCTCGCAGGACACGTTGCCAAGCGGCTTGAACCGTGAGCGGACTCGAGCAGCGACTGGGGCACTCGTTCCGGACGCCCGGACTACTGGTCCATGCACTAACGCACCGCTCGTTCGAGTCCGAACGCCCTGAAGAGGCCTCCAACGAACGACTCGAGTTCCTGGGTGATGCCGTGCTCCAACTAGCGGTCACCGACTTTCTCTTCGGGGAGTTTGCGGATCTGCCGGAGGGTCAAATGGCCAAAGTACGCGCTGCCTGTGTGAACAGGTCTGAACTCGCACGTATCGCCCGGAATATCGAACTCGGCTCCGATATCCGTCTCGGCAGGGGGGAGGCAGCGACGGGGGGAGGCGAGAAATCGTCGATCCTGGCCGACGCGCTCGAAGCTGTGCTGGCTGCCGTCTACCTGGATGGGGGTCTCGAGGCGGCGCGGACCGTGGTTCTGCGGCATTGGGAAAAGTTGATTCGGGAGAAAGCTACGAGGCCGGGCCTGCTTGATTACAAGACCCGTCTTCAGGAGGTGCTGGCCGTTCAGGCCAGGGTGCCGACCTACGAGATGAGCGGCGATGGCCCCGACCACGACCGGGTGTTCGCGGCGTCGGTAGCGGTTGATGGACATGTCATCGGGCGGGGGGTCGGGCGGTCCAAGAAGGAAGCCCAGCAGGCGGCGGCCGACGAAGCGCTGGCGAGCCTGCAAGGCGAGAGCTACAACCGCGAATCGACAACCTAGTGGTCCGTCGCGGATTTGGTGACTTGGTCTCCTGCCGGACGATCCCCGCTGTGGCAGGGTTCGTGGCACTGCCTACCCCGGTCATCAAATAGCAGACAGACCACTAGAAGCCTCCTCATGCCTGAGCTCCCAGAAGTTGAGACCGTACGTCGTTCGCTTGCGCCGGCGCTCGAAGGAGCGACAATCGTCGCGGTTGAGGTGGGCCACCCCAGGGTGGTTCGCCGTCAACCACGACCTCGCGATTTCCACGATCGGCTCCTCGGCCGCCGCGTGGCTTCAGTTGGGCGGCACGGTAAGTTCTTGATGATCGACCTCGAAGGCGATTTCACCTGGGTCGTCCACCTGGGAATGTCCGGCCGGATCCGCCTCGAGACCCCGGGCGGAGAACGTTCGCCCCACACCCATGTGGTAGTCGAGACCGACCGCCACCAGGAGATGCACTTCGTCGATCCCCGCACCTTCGGGTTCATGGCCGTATTCACTCCGGATGAATTCGAGGGTCAATCGTTTGCTCACCTGGGTCCCGACGCGTTGAACGACCTGCCCCGGTTCCGGCGTCTGCTTCCCCGGTTGGAGGGCCGGGTGATCGCCATCAAGTCCCTGCTACTCGATCAATATTTCGTGGCCGGACTCGGGAATATCTATGCGGATGAGGTACTCCACCGTTCCTGCATCCGACCCGACCGGCCGGCCGGGACCTTGAGCGTCGACGAGGTACGCATCTTGAGAGGTGCGATCGGGCCGGTACTCCGGGCCGGATTGCGCTGGGGTGGAACGAGCCTCAACGATCTCGCCTATCTCCTCCCGGATGGTCGGGCGGGGGAGTACTTCCAGCGTCTACGGGTCTATGGAAGGGTCGGAGAACCCTGTCGACGAGACGGGACGGCGATCGAACGAACGGTGATCGGGGGAAGGAGCAGCTTCTGGTGTCCGACCTGCCAGCGATGAGGCCGGTACTCGCCTTTTTCCGGCGTTTGAAGACCCCGGAACGGATTCCGAACTGTGATAGCCTGCCGAATCACAAAGGTGTAGTTCTTGTATCTCAAAACGCTCAAACTCGTCGGATTCAAGTCTTTCGCGGATCGAACGCGCCTGGAACTCGAACCGGGCGTCACGGTAGTCGTCGGGCCCAACGGGTCCGGAAAGTCGAATATCGTCGACGCGATCGCCTGGGTGATGGGTACCCAGTCGACGCGAACGCTGCGGACGCAGAAGATGGAAGATGTCATCTTCGCAGGAACGGCCACCCGACCCGCCCTCGGCCGGGCTGAGGTCACCCTCACCTTCGATAACCTCTCCCGGTCGCTACCGCTCGACCTGGATGAAGTATCGATTACCCGTCGTCTATACCGTGATGGCTCGTCCGACTACGAGATCAACGACGTTGACGTCCGGTTGCTCGATGTGCAGGAACTGCTGTCGGACAGCGGCGTCGGCCGGCATCAGCATGTCATCGTTGGTCAAGGACAACTCGATCAGATCCTCAACGCCAAACCCGAAGATCATCGCGCCGTGATCGAAGAGGCGGCCGGAGTGCTGAAGCATCGCTTGCGGAAGGACCGGGCCATCCGCCGCCTCGAAAGTACCGACGCCGATCTGCTCCGCCTCAAAGACATCCTGGGCGAGCTGGAACGTCAGATCCGCCCTCTTCGTCGGCAGGCTCGCGCCGCCGAGCGGTATCTGGTCGTACGCGATGAGGCTCGGGCACTGCGTCTGTATCTGGGTGGAGAGGATCTTCGTACCAATCGGGCGCGGCTCGGAGCTGTCGCACGTCAACACGCCGAACTCGATCAGTTGCTGGCTGAGGCTGCGGACGAGGAGACGGTGCTGGCTGCTTCGATAGAGCCGTTGACCCTGGCGGCCGGCGAAGCCGGTCTCTTGCTGGAGCGAGATACCGCCTCCGCCGCCCGGCTCGAAACAGCGGCCGAGCGTTTCAAGCGCATCGCCCAGGTTGCGCATGAGCGGCATCGAGCCCTCTCTCAGCGCATCCAGGGAGCAGGCGAGCGTCGCAGAGATATGCACGAGGAGGCGCGACAGATACAAGCGGATCTGGCGCAGAGCTCCGAAGAGGAACGTCGTGCGCGGATCGAGGCGGAGCGTGCCGAACGTGCCCTGCGCGATCTCGAAGACGAAGAGCGGTCTCTGGCCGAACAAGAACAGATGCCGACCGAAGGCGCGGTGGCGGCAGTCCGTGGCGACCTGCGCTCGCTCGAATCCGCGGTCGGTAGAGACGAGCGAGAGGCCGATCAGATCGGGCGACGCCTCGAATCGCTGCACGGGCAATCCGAGGCCGAGTCGATCGAAACAGATCGACTTAGGGCTGATATCGAGCGTTCCGACATCCAAGCGACGGCCGCCCAACGGGCACACGATTCGGCCCGGTCGGATCGGCGGACACAGCAAGAGATCTGGGAGGCTGCAGAGTCCGACCTTCAATCGGCGCGGGTAGGGGAGTCGGCCGCCGGCGCCAGGGTCGAGGCCCTGGAAGCTGCTGCGGCCGGTCTGGCCGACCCGCAAGCCCGCGACCGGGCGCTTGCAGCCGCCGGCGTGCGGGGCAATCTGGCGACGGTGTTGGACGTTCCCGACCGGTTCGCCGCCGCGGTCGACGCCGCGCTCGGCCCGTGGAGCGATGCACTCGCAGTGCAGAATCCGACTGCAATCGAGCAGGTGGTCGGTGACCTCAAGGCACACGGTCTCGGCGGAGTTCCGCTGGTCACTGCCCGCTTCACCAGCGGCGAGCTTCCGGCCCGGCCGGTGGCGGAAGCCTTCGGGTTGGAGACGCTGGTTGACGTGTTGGGCGCCCGGTCCGATCTCCGGCTGGCCGCCGCCCTCCTCGGGGATGTCGTCGTGGCTGAGGGGTGGTCTGCGGGATGGCAGGTTGTCTCGAAGCATCCCGCAGTTCGAGTTGTCACCCCTGAGGGAGATCTGATCACGGCCGATGGCATTCGCGTTTCCCATCCCGATGGGGCAACTCCTGCGGTGCTCGAGCGTGCCAGAGTGGCGCTCGAGGAAGCTGAGCGCCTGCTCGCTCGGGCTAAGAGCCGCCATGTTTCGGCTCGACGGGACTTTGAGCACGCGCGAGGTGTTGAACGGGACGCCCTCGAGGCCCTCGAGCTCATCGAAACGAGCCTGGCGGGGGCGACGGAAGCGCTGGCGCGACTCGAACGCACCCGGAGTGCTGCCGAACACGAGATCGATCGGCTGGAAGAGCGCCGCTCCATGTTGCTGGAGTCGGCCGCCGACCGTGAGACGAGGATTGACGAGTTGCGTGCGCGCCTGAGTGCCCTCGAGGGAGAAGAGGCCGAGCGCCAGCATGCATGGGATGAACTGGCCGCTAAACGGCGAGTGGTGGCCGATCGCCGTGACGAGGCGCGCGAGGTACGTCAGGTCGCCGCGGCAGGCCTGGGCGGCATCGTGGAGCGGCGCCGCTTGCTCGAGGTGCGATTGGGGTCGATTCAAGGAGATCTCCAAGATCTCACGGACCGTCCCGGTGATCCGCAGCGACTTCAGGAACTGCAGACGGTGGAGGAGAGTGCCCGTCGGTCCCTCGAGGTCGTGCGGGCGCACATCAGCACACTCAGAACACGTCAGGTCGAACTCCGGAAGGCCACCGGTCAAGCAGGAGAACGATTGGCGAGCGCCCGCAGCCGTCTCGATGAAGTCCGTATTTCAATCGCGACGAAGAAGGATCAGCGAGCGAGACTCGACGTCGAATCGGCGGAGCTGAAGGTTCGCCTCGAGTCGGTGGCTGAGGGTCTGCGAAGAGACGTCGACGCGTCGGAGGAGCAGGCGCTGGCCGCCCCTGCTCCGGAAATGGACGAGGGCACGGACCTCCGCGGACGGCTCGCCTCGCTCGAGGCCGAGATGCGCCGGATGGGGACGATCAATCCCCTCGCCGCCGAGGAGTATCAGGAGCTCGATGCGCGGAGGGCTCATCTTCAGGAACAGCTGGAGGACCTCGAGAGCAGCCGGAATGAGCTCCGCAAGGTCATGTCTGCGCTCGACGAGGAGATCGTCGGCTTGTTCAGGACCGCCTTCGACGAGGTGGCGGCGGCCTACGAGCAGCATTTCTCGGTTCTCTTCCCCGGCGGCCGCGGCCGGCTCGTGCTGACTGATCCCGACGACCTGCTCATAACCGGGGTCGACATTGAAGCGCAACCGCTCGGCAAGAAAGTTGGCCAGCTCTCGTTGTTGTCCGGCGGTGAGCGTTCGCTGGCGGCACTGGCGTTCTTGTTTGCCGTGTTCAAGGCGAGGCCCAGCCCGTTCTATGTAGTGGATGAGGTGGAAGCCGCCCTCGACGACGCCAACTTGCGGCGCTTCTTGCGGTTGGTCGAGGAGTTCCGCCGTACTGCACAGTTGGTGATCGTCACCCATCAGCAGCAAACCATGGAAGCCGCCAACATCCTCTACGGAGTGACCATGGAGCCCGGCGGTTCGACCAAAGTCGTTGCCAAGCGGTTGGTGGAAGCACCCGTTCCTGCGTCGTAGAATCCTCCGCTATGGATCCCGTGTTGATCATTGTCCTGGCTGTCGCCGTGTTCGTAGTGGCGATTGCGGTCCTCGTAGGCGTCCTGCGCGGGCGGAAGCAGCCAGTTTCCACCGCCGCACCGGCGACGCCGTCCGCCGGTGCGCTGGCCGAGCGTCTCGAGAAAACCAGAACTGCCCTCGGGGGACGTCTCAAGGGTCTACTCAGCCGGGGGGCGGTCGACGAGGATTTCTGGACCGGTCTAGAGGAAGCGCTCATCGGTGCGGATCTCGGAGTGCGAGCCACGACGCAGGTGGTAGACCGTGTGCGCCTGGCGAGTCCGTCCGGGGCCGATGAGGCGAGGTTGGCGATCCACGACGAGCTACTCGCCATCCTGAGCGGGAAAGATCGTGAACTCCACCTCGAGGGATCGCCGGCGGTTGTGGTTGTGGTCGGGGTCAACGGGGTCGGAAAGACGACCAGCATTGCCAAGCTGGCCGCCCACTTGCAGTCGTCCGGATCTTCCGCCCTGCTGGGAGCGGCCGACACGTTCCGTGCTGCCGCAGACGCCCAGCTACGAACCTGGGCCGAGCGGGTCGGGGTAGAGATCGTCTCCGGTCAGTCGGGAGCTGATCCGGCTGCGGTGGCGTTCGACGCATATCAGGCCGGCAGGGCTCGAGATCGGGACGTGGTAATCGTCGATACTGCCGGTCGACTGCACTCGAAGCACAACCTCATGCAGGAACTCGGCAAGATAGTCCGGGTGTTGGAGCGAGAGGCCGGTTCGGTGGACGAGGTGTTGCTCGTGCTCGACGCCACGACGGGTCAGAACGGGATGGCACAAATCAAGCAGTTCACCGATGTCGTTGGTGTTACGGGAATCGTGCTCACGAAGCTCGACGGCACTGCAAAAGGCGGCATCACGGTGGCGATCGAACAGGACTACGGTGTGCCGGTCAAGTTCATCGGTGTTGGAGAAGGCGTGGAAGATTTGATCCCGTTCGAGCCGAGCGCTTTCGTCGACGCGCTGCTGGCGGACGCATGACCGCTACAGAACTCGCTCAGCGAGCCCGTGAGGCTGCTGGGAGGGCCTACGCCCCCTACAGCGGCTTCCGGGTCGGGTCTGTTGTTGTGGCCGACGACGGGACCATATACGCCGGGGCGAACGTCGAAAACGCGGCCTACGGGTCGACGATTTGTGCGGAATCGACCGCGATCGCGCACGCTGTGTCGTCCGGTGCGCGCCGGTTGACCACGGTGGCGGTGGCCTGCATCGACGCCGAATCGGTGGAGGACGCCTATCCCTGCGGGCAATGCAGGCAGCGGATGACCGAATTCGGCGTCGAGACGGTGCTCGTGACGGCGGGTTCCGGTGAGGTCCGTCAACATGCTCTCGGAGAATTATTGCCGCACGGCTTCCGCCTGGGGTGACGACGGAAGAAGCGCCGAAGGATGAAGAGCCGGGCACCTTCGCTTGAAAGGCCCGGCTCCTACATCGACTAGCGGTTGCCCAGTGCTTCGATCAGTTTCGGCAGTACTTTGTGGAGGTCGCCGACGATCCCGAGGTCGGAGATACCGAAGATCGGTGCCTCTTCGTCCTTGTTGATGGCAATGATGACCTTCGAATCCTTCATCCCCACCAGGTGCTGCATTGCACCAGACACGCCGGCTGCGATGTAGACGTCCGGCTTCACCGTCTTGCCGGTCTGGCCGACCTGCTTGGAATAGGGAACCCATCCGGCATCGACGATCGCCCGGGTGGCTCCGGTGGCGGCGCCGAGCTTGCCGGCAAGCTCTTCGATGACCTTGAACCCGTCCTCGGTGCCGATACCGCGTCCCGCCGCCACGACGATGGCGGCCTCCTCGAGCTTCGGCCCTTCGAGTGTTTCGGTGTGGCTGGCCGTCACCATTGCGCTGCCCGCATGGCCGACGTCCGGCAACGAGACCTCTTCGATCTCGGGGGTTCCTCCGCCGGCCGGCTCCGCCGGGAACGACTTCGGGCGTGCGATCACCAGATACGGCGCATCGTCCTCGAAAACGGTATCGATCAGCGTCATGCCGCCGAAGATCTCGTTCGTAACGGTCACCGTATCGCCGTCGACCGAAAAGTCGGTGGCGTTCGACAGCACCGTCTTGCCCATTCGGGCGCTCAGGCGGCCGGCAACGTCACGGCCGGTGTAGGTGAGGCCGAACAGGATCAGATCGGGGGAGTGCTGGCCCGCCAGAACGGCGACGGCTGCTGCGGCGGCCGCAGTTGGGAGCGCATCCCCTGGTGTCAGATGAAAGATCTTGGTGGCCCCGTGGTCCCCAAGGGCTGCGAAGTTCTCGTCCGAATTCCGGCCGAGGTACACGGCGGCGAGTTCACCACCGAGGCTCCTGGCTTTGGTCAGGAGTTCGAGTCCGACGGTCGCAGGTCCTTCGTCGGTTTCTTCTACAAAGACCCAGATTCTCGACATATCAGATCACCTTTGCCTGTTCGAGCAGCGCGACGATCTTGAGGTGAGCCTCGCCGTCGTCTTCGATGACTTCGCCGGAGGGGCGTTCGGGTGCCGGACGGATAGCCATGATCTTCTGCTGAGAAGCCGTCTCGACGCCGAGATCTGCCGTCGTCAGCGAATCGACCGGCTTGGACTTGGCTTGCATGATCCCCTTGAAAGTCGGGTAGCGCGGCTCGACGACACCGGCGGTGACACTCACGAGTACCGGAGCACTTGCCTCGACCTCGTCGTATCCGGTCTGGGTCTGTCGTTCGATCCGAACCATCTCGCCTTCGACTGAGACCTTTTTGGCGAACGTCAGGGCGGGCACGTCGAGCAACTCGGCGAGTTGCTGGGGCAAGATACCGGCGTACCCGTCGGTGGACTCCGTGCCGGAGATCACCAGATCGAATCCTTCGCGGGTGATGGCGGCCGCCAGCACTCTGGCCGTGGCCAAAGCGTCGGAGCCTCGAAGGGCGGGGTCGTCGACGACCACTGCCTTATCGGCTCCCATCGCGAGTGCCTGGCGGATCCCTTGAAGGTTTCCGCTGGGCCCCATTGAAAATAGCGTGACCGTCCCCTCCGTCTGCTCTGCGAGTTGCAGGCCCATCTCGACGCCGTAGCGGTCGGTGTCGTCCAGCACCTGGTCGGTGGGACGGACCACGAAATGCGTATCGGGGTCGAGATCGTAGGGGGAGGCCGGGTCGGGAATCTGCTTGACGCAGACGGCGACTCTCATTCGACGCTCCTTCGCGTTTGTGACTTGTGAACCGATGCTAACAATTGCCGGGACGAGACCGGCAATTTGCCGGAACGTGTGTTTCAGGCGAGGCGAGGTAGGAGCGAATCGACGAGGCGGGTGAATCGATCGCGGGCAGCTTCCGCCGTTTCCTGTACCTCTTCGTGAGAGAGCGGGACACCGGAGATCCCGGCGGCCAGATTGGTGACCAGTGAGATGGCGATGACCCTGGCACCCATGTGCCGAGCCGCAATCGTTTCAGGCACCGTCGACATTCCAACCATGTCGGCCCCCATTCGCCTGGCCATCTGAACCTCGGCCGGTGTTTCGTAGCTTGGTCCCGTGAACCAGGCGTACACCCCCTCACGGAGGTCGACCTGGACTTGGCGGGCCACCGAATGGGCGGTGGCCCGGAGGTCCGGGTCGTAGGCAGCCGTCAGATCCGGAAATCGTGGACCGAGGCGGTCGTCGTTCGGCCCGAACAACGGGTTCTGGCCGGTCAGATTGAGGTGGTCCCGAAGCAGCACGAGGTCGCCGGGCTTGAACCCGTCGCCGCATCCGCCGCTGGCGTTCGTGAGCATGATGGTCGTTGCGCCTGCCGCAATAGATGCCCGCACGGCAAAGACGACCTGCTCGAGGCTGTGTCCTTCGTAGAAATGGGCCCGACCCGCCAGGATCAAGACGGGAACTCCATCAAGCTCAACGGAATAGGCCGTGCCGGCGTGGCCCTGCACCCTCGGCACCGGGAAACCGGGGATGTCTTCATACGGTATGGCGATCGCCCCGGGCAGGTGTTCGGCATAGCTGCTCAACCCGGAGCCCAGCACCGCCGCGACCCGATGCCGGCGACCGCCGCTGCGCGTTCTGAGGGCGTCGGCCGCGCTTTGAATGGAATCGAAGTTCACGTGTTCCTGCTGATCCGCTCGACGATGAGTTGGGGTGAATCGACCGGATTGTCTGAGAGTTCCCAGGCGGAAGTAATGAGCGGGACGGCGATACCGCGCGCGTAGGGGTCGTTCCAGCGAACCCGTCCTAGCAGATCACCCTGCTCGACTCGATCGCCGATTCTCGCTTCGATGGTGACTCCGACACCGGGGTCGATGTCGTCCTCTTTCCGCTCACGCCCGGCGCCCAACCGCATCGCTCCAACGCCGATTGAGAGTGCGTCACACCGCTGAACCCAGCCTGCGGCACCGGCGGTGATCAGGTCCTCGTTGTCGGCAATCGGCAGCATGTCGAGGTCATCGAGTACTGATGCGTTTCCACCCTGAGCGGTGATGATCTCGGCGAACTTGTCGAGTGCCCGGCCGGAGGAAACGGATTCGACGAGCATCGCCCGGGCTTCCTCGGCGGAGGAGGCCGCCTCACCCATCATCAGCATTTCGGCGCCGAGGGCATAGGTGAGTTCGGTGATGTCGGCCGGACCCTCGCCCCGGAGTGTCTCAACGGATTCCCGGATCTCGGAAGCGTTGCCCACTTCCCGACCGAGTGGCTGGCTCATGTCCGTCAACAGCGCCACCACACTGGTTCCACGGAGGCTGCCGATCTCGACCATCGTTTCGGCCAGCCGGCGGGCGTCGCCTATGTCGGTCATGAAGGCGCCGCTCCCGAATTTCACGTCGAGTACCAGGCCGTCGAGATCTTCCGCCAGCTTCTTCGACATGATCGAGGAGGCGATCAGGGGCAAGGCGGGAACGGTCCCGGTCGCATCCCTGAGCGCATACAGCTTGCGGTCGGCCGGGACGAGATGCTCCGACTGGCCGCCGAGCACCACACCGTGCTCGGCCAGCAACTTCTCGAATTCGTCGGCACTGAAGCTGGTCGTGAAACCCGGGATGGTTTCCAGCTTGTCGAGCGTACCGCCGGTGTGACCGAGGCCCCGGCCGCTCATCATGGGGATCTTCACACCGCAGGCGCCGACCATCGGGGCGAGCGGGATCGAGATCTTGTCGCCCACTCCACCGGTGGAGTGTTTGTCGATCTTGCGTCCCGGTATGCCGGAGAGTTCGAGGACGTCTCCGGAGGTCAGCATTGCCTCGGTCCAGACCGTGAGCTCCTCGGGGTTGAGGCCCCTGATGAACACGGCCATCAGCATCGCCGACATCTGGTAGTCGGTGACGGTGCCCTGCGTGTAGGCCTCGATGAGCCATCTGATTTCGTTGCCGGTGAGCGTTCCCCCGTCCCGTTTCCGTTCGATCAGCTCGACGGCGGTCACGAGATGTTCTCGAGGAATGAGCTGCCGGCGGGCGGGGAGGGCAGTCCGAAACCTTCGCAGACGGTGGCGGCGATGTCGGCATAGGTCGACCTGGCACCGAGGTCGACTCCGGCGGCCCGGCGGCCGGATACGAGCAGCGGCACGTACTCCCGGGTGTGGTCGGTGCTGCCATCTGTCGGGTCGTTGCCGTGGTCGGCGGTGAAGAACAGGAGATCGTTCGGCCCGAGGGCGGCGGTGAGCCGGGGGAGATGACTATCGATCAGGGTGAGGCCCTGGGCGTAGCCGACCGGGTTTTCACGGTGACCGTAGACCATGTCGAGGTCGACGAGATTGACCATGATCAGACCCCCGTCCATCTCTTCGAGCGCGCGCAGGGTGTGGTTCAGGCCGTCGAGGTCGCCCTCGGTGTGCACGGCCCGATCGACGCCTCGACCGGTGAAGAGATCTTCGATCTTTCCGATCCCGAAGGTGGGAACGCCGTTCTGCTGGGCAATGTCGAGCATCGTCGGTGCGTGCGGTGGGAGGGCGAAGTCCTGGCGTTCATAGGTGCGTTGGAACGCCCCCGGCTCTCCTTCGAACGGGCGGGCGATGACGCGGCCGATGCGGTACTCGTTGCAGTGTTTCCTGGCAATCCGGCAGACCCGGTAGAGCTCCTCGAGAGGAACCACGTCTTTGTGGGCGGCGATCTGAAACACGGAGTCGGCCGAGGTGTAGAGGATCAACTCGCCGGTCTCGAGGTGGCGCGGCCCGAGATCCTCGATGATGACGGTGCCGGATGCCGCAAAGTTACCAAAGAAACGGTGCCCGGACTCCTGCTCGACGGCCGCTACCAGGTCTTCCGGGAATCCAGTCTCCGTGAACGTCGCGTCTGCCTCTTCTGTGATGACGCCGGCGATTTCCCAATGGCCGGTGGTGGAGTCCTTCCCGGCGCTCGCTTCGGCGAGTCGCCCGAAAGCCATCGTCGGGTGTTCGACCGCCGGAACGCCCTGCAATGAACCGTGCAAGTTCCCGAGGCCGGCCGCCTGGAAATTGGGGAGGTCGAGGCCCCCGACCGCCATCGCAGTGTGGCCGAGTGTGTCGGAACCCTCGTCGCCGTACTCGACAGCATCGGGTGCCTCGCCGGCACCACATGAGTCCATCACGATGACAATCGCTCGATCCAACACGGCGCTCCTTCCAATCACTATCAGTATGGCCGAGGTTGCTCAACCTAATCGACGGGCGAATGTCGGTGGTTCGATGGCCGAACGACCCATGAACTCACCGGGTTCTGGCGACCTTTCCGTTGCGGAGTTCGACGCCTTCGCTCTCGAGGAGGTCCGCGTGACGATCCTCGAGACCGGGAACCAGGCGCCCCGACGAAGCAACCACCCGCCACCAGGGGAGCCCGGTGCTCTTGCGGAGGTAGTTGCCGACGGCACGTGCTGCGCCCGGCCGTCCCGCCTGGGCGGCTACTTCGCCGTAGGTCACGACTTCGCCGGGTTTGAGGGACATGACGATCTTGCGGACCTGATCTTCGAAGTTCATCACCTCAAACTAACCCGCCCGTTCGCGGTCGAGTACGGTCCGTGCCGATGTCCGAGTGAACCCTGGGATTTGGCTCTCTTCAATCAGGGAGGTCCCCGATGGCAGAGCAGCCGCGGTTCGCCGATCATGGCACCATGATCAAGAAGGTCATTCTCTGGGTCACCGGCACGGCGGCATTGCTAGCGCTTCTGACGTGGAACTACACGTACCAGATGGATCGGCGAATGGACTCGACGGTTTTGGCCGAGGTCCTCGAACGGACTCCGATCCCGACAGAAGATCTGGTTCTGGTCGACCAATGGAACATTGATGGCTCCTGGCTACTCGAAAAACGGGAACCAGAAGCCGTTCGGAAATATGTCGCAGTGGGCGCAGTCGATGAAGTCTGTTCACTGCTGGATGGGTTTTACGGGGAACGTGAGATCCAGATCCGACCGACGAGCAGGTCGGATAATCCAGTCGACTGGTGCGGTAGAAGCATTCGGCTGGAGGATACAGAAATTTCGGTGTGGGTTGAGCCCGTGAAGTCCTGGACCAAGATCCCTGAGCATCTGATCGACGAGCCAGAACTTGTGGTGGTCGACTTCTCCGCTTATCGCCGCTAGTGGTCTGTCTGCTATTTGATGACCGGGGTAGGCAGTGCCACGAACCCTGCCACAGCGGGGATCGTCCGGCAGGAGACCAAGTCACCAAATCCGCGACGGACCACTAGGTGTGTTTCAAGCTCACCGACGTTCGATCAAGTCGGCTAGAGCGTTCCGAACAGGCGGTCGCCCATATCGCCGAGACCCGGTTGGATGTAGTACTTGTCGTTGAGGTCCCGGTCCAGACCGGCGGTGACCACCCGAACATCGGGATGGTCCTTTTCCATCCGCGCGACGCCCTGTGGGGCGGCGACGACACAAAGTGCGAGAATCTCGTGGGCCCCGTTCGCCTTCACCTTCTCGACCGCCCAAGACAGCGAACCTCCGGTTGCCAGCATCGGCTCGAGGATGATGACGCGGGCGTCGTTCAGATTTGGGAACTTGGTGTAGTACTCCTGGGGCAGTGCGGTCTCTTCGTCACGCTGGACGCCGGCATATCCGACCGTGACATCCGGCAGTAGATCGATGACGGCATCGAGCAAGCCGAGTCCGGCGCGCAGAACTGCCACGGCGACCAGATTCCTTCCGATCTTGAAGCCCGTCGTGCGCTCGAGCGGTGTACTGATCGGCACTTCCGCCAAATCGAGATCCGACGTTGCCTCCATCAGCAGCGTGTAGGCGAGCCGCCGGGTGGTCTCCCGGAACTTCTCGGGTGGCGTGGTCTCATCACGAAGGGTCGAGAGGTAGTGGCGGGTGAGTGGATGATCGACGACCGTGAGGCTCATGCTCGGCTCCTGTGGATGTGGTGCCTGCAATCTACCGCGCAAGACCAAGGGATTCTGATTGGCAGCGAGACGGTGGTCGCCTAGGTCCCGGACGCAGTGTTGCATGGGCAGCGGTCGGTATCTGGCAATTGGCAATTGGCAATTGGCCCCTGGCTAGCAGGTTGGCTGGTGGGAACAGTCGATACCCCGTCCAACGGCCAGCCTTCACGGTGATCTGCCGCTGGTGGTGTATCGGTGTCCGAGCCTGCTGGTCCAGAGCCAATCTCCGCCGGGGAGCGGCTGGTAGGTCCAGCCGTGGCGGTGACGGATACGTATGTGGTCCTGCCGGCATCCAGGGGCAAGGTCGGTGGTGCGGGTGGTGTGGCTGTGAGCCCATGGAATGCGGTGGTCCAGGTCGCAGTTTGTGGCGGGCATGCGACATCCTGGAAACACACAAGTTTGATGATTTGCAATGACGTGCCGTTGTTGGGTGGCTGTTGGTCGCCGTCGGGTGATGCCATGTGTGACGGGCATCCCGGTGTGGGGGTCGGTCACCACGAATCGCCATTGAGTGCCCGCGGTTTGTTGTTCGGTGATTTGGCGGGAGATATCCGCGATCACAGGGCCGTATCCGGCCAGTTCACCCGGTGCTTCCGACAGGCGGGCCAGTGTTTCAAGGTCGACACGTAGCTCTATTCCACGGGTGTTGTTGCGACGTCGGTGGTGACCTTCGAGGAGGTCGAGGTAGACGTCGGCCCTCAGTTGATCCATGCTGCGCGATTCGCCGTTCCGTCTGAGGCTCGTAGCCAGTTCGTTGATGTGAGTGGTGATGGCTGCCACCCGATCCGGAGGCAGATCGAAGCCCGATAGGTGGGCTGCGCCGTCTTCCGACAATTCGGCCACGATTCGTCGTTCGTCTATTGCATGCTCGAACCGGGTCTTGGCATCGGCAGGATCAACCTCGATACAAAGTCGGGCGAGGGCGGCTTTGAGTTGGCCGGTGGTCAACTGTGGGGCACGCTCCAAGATCTGTGTTACGACCCGACGGGCTGTGTGGGTGTCGAGGTGGGCGGTGCCACGCAGGATGGTGCGTGCCCGTCGCACATCCACAATGCCTGCTTCAAACGCTTCATACAGGTGTGGGAGCCGTTCCCGCAGATCCAAAGCCACACCCAGTTCGGTGTCGGCTGTTCGGCGGGTCAAACGTAGTGCGGCGCGAATCTCGGCTGCTGCACCATCCCATATCGCTTCAGGATCATCAGGACCGTCGAGATCCTCGATAGCGTCTGATACGGCTGCCATATCTCCATACAACTGAGCCTGATAATGCGACACCAGCCTCTGACGGGCTCGCAACACCACTATCCGATCAAAGCCCGACAGCTGAGACACGTCGATCGAGGACAGGAAGGCTGCCAGAACCGGGCCTGGTTCTATCTGGTCTAGGCCATGTGGAACTACTTCAACTTCGGCTCTCTGTTCCAATCTTTCGAACATATGTTCGATCTTACCAAACTGCCAGGACAGAAACGAGAGACCGTGGAAGCCAAGAGTGGCGGTTCTCAGGGGGCCGGTTCAACTTGCCGACGATATAGGCTCAGTGTCTTGACGCGGAGGAAGTGAGCTTGGACAACTTCAGAGGTATCCGATTCGCTGTGTCGGCAGTCATCGGACTCGTCACTCTCCTGGCCGCCATGACGTATGGCTGCAATGCCGTTGACGGAGTGGGAATCTGGGAACGATGCACATCGTTTCTCGGCAATCCGATACCAGAACTCCACCCCCTGGCGTCGTTGGGCATTGCCATTGCGGTCGGTGCCCTTGCATGGTGGGTGCTCGGCTTCACGCCCCTGAATCCAGGAGGGTCGGGTAGAGGCACATCCGGGCGCAGCCCGCACGATTCCGGGCAATAGGACCAGCCCATCTGCGTGGTTGACGCCTCCTCGGTTTGCTAGCCCGTGTTGCGCAGTCCCGTCGCGATTCCGTTGACGGAGAGCAGCAGCGCCCGCTGCAATGCAGGATCGGGCTCTTCGGTCCGACGCGACCGGGCCAGCAGGGACATCTGGAGGTAGTGCAGCGGATCGAGATAGCGGTCCCGGACTTCCAGGGTGCGCTGGAGCAATGGGGATCCGTCGAGGATGTGCTCCTCACCGGTGATCCTCAATACCTCGGCCACAGTGCGTTCATACTCGGAACGGATCCGGTCGAACAGCGGATGGAGTCGTGTGTCTACCAGTAGTTCCACATACCGCTGAGCGATGCCCAGGTCGGTCTTTGTCAGAGTCATCTCCACGTTGGAGATGAAGGTCCGGAAGAACGACCAGCCCCGGTACATCTCATCGACGATCTCACCGAGACCGTTCTCCCTGGCGGCCGCCAGCCCCGAACCAACCCCGAACCAGCCGGGCACGATTTGGCGAGTCTGAGTCCATCCGAACACCCACGGGATCGCCCGCAGATCGGTGAGACCTCCAAGGCCTCCGGGCCGCCGCGACGGCCGGCTGCCGATGTTCATGGCGCCGAGTTCCTCGACCGGTGTGGAGCTGAGGAAGTACTCGACGAGGCCGGGATCATCGACTAGTGACCGGTAGGCGGTGAAGGCATACTCGGAGACCTGGTCCATCGTCTGATCCCAACCGGCGAGGACCGCTTCGGATTGGCGGGGCTCCCTATGCAGGACGGAGGCCTCGAGTACCGCAGCGAGGGTGAGCTCGAGATTGCGCCGGGCGAGAACGGGTAGGCCGTACTTGTCCGAGATGACCTCTCCCTGTTCGGTGATCTTGACCGCCCCGTCGAGGGTCCCGAACGGCTGGGCCATGATCGCTTCGTGCGTGGGACCTCCACCCCGGCCGATCGTGCCGCCCCGACCATGGAAGAGCCGGAGCACGACACCGTGTCGATGGGCTACGTCACGCAGGTTCCGTTGCGCCTTGTAGATCTCCCACTGCGACGTCGTGATCCCACCGTGTTTGTTCGAGTCGGAATACCCGAGCATGACCTCCTGGAGATCGCCCCGCAGTCGTACCAACTCCCGATAGGAGGGGCTGATGAGAAGATCGTCGAGTATCTGTCCCGCCTGTCGTAGCTCATCAGTCGTCTCCAGGAGAGGAACAAACCCGACTCGAGCAACCTGACTTGGTACGTCAACGAGTCCTGCTTCACGTCCGAGGACGGCAGCAGCCAGCACGTCCGACGCGTCGCGCGTCATCGAGATGATGTAGCTCTCGATGACGCCTTCTCCGAACCGATCCAGAGACCGGCGGATGGTGGCGAAGGTTTCGAGCGTCGCAGCCGCCTCCGGGTCGAATCTGGTGGCCGGTGCCGACAGGGGTCGAGTGCCGGCCAGCTCGGCATCGAGAAGGGAAAGACGAGCGAGTCGATCGAGGTTCAGGTAGTCGACTCCGATCCCCGAGAACAATGCACTGAGCGCTTGTTCGTGTCTCTCTGAATGCTCGCGAACGTCCATCGTCGCCAGATGGAATCCAAATGCCGACACGTTTCTCATGAGCCTGGTCACGATTCCGCCGGCGAGCAGTTCTCCCTGGTTCTCCAGCAGTGACCGTCGCATGATCTCGAGATCGCCGAGCAGTTCGTCGGCGTCGGCATAGTCCTGCCCGGCCACGTGGCGGCTGTTCTCTTCAACACGACGGCGCGTATTGTGCAGGCGCTGATGGATGAAGGCGCACTTCAGGCGGTAGGGCTCCTCGGCGTTCATGGCTCCGAACCGCCGGTGAACGTCTGGCAGCAAGCCGGCATCCCTCTGAAGTGAGACGTTCATCGCTGACGAAATGGAGCGGATGCGTGTCGACGTGCTGATGTCTTCAGCGACTTCCTCGACCGCGCCGATCAGATGGCGCAGGGCGTGCTCGTGCTGCATCTCCAGCACTGCCGTCGTGACGGCCGGTGAGACATTGGGATTACCGTCCCGGTCGCCGCCAACCCAGGTTCCGAAACGAAGGGGGTGGGCTGTAGTCGGGAGGTCGACTCCGAGCCGCAAGAGCTGAACCGAGATCTCGTCGAGTAGATCCGGCACGACTTGATCGAAAAGCTGATCGAAGTAGAAGATCACCGAGCGGGCTTCGTCGAGGGGCTCCGGTCGCTGACGGCGAAGTTCGTCGGTCTGCCAGAGGAGGTCGATGAGTTCCCTGGTTCGGCGGTCGATCCGCCGCAGATCTCCGGCGCCCGAGCGCGGGTCCAATCGTTCTTCGAGAAGCCCGGCGAGATCTCCCAGCTTCGTCAGGATGGAGCGACGGGCAGCCTCCGTGGGATGGGCGGTGAAGACGGGGCGGAGTTCGAGGCGATCGACCAGCGTGGCCAGGCCGGCGATGGTGCCGGGCGATGCCTCGAGCGCGTCGACCGCGGCTTCGAACCACTCGCGTTCACGGTCGGTTCTGTCGGTGAGCTGGTCGACTCGATGCGTTTGTTCCGCGACATTGGCCAGGTGGAAATAGGCGGTGAACGCTCGAACGAGACGGATGGTCGTTGTCGTATCGAGTTCGTCCAGCATTGCCGCGAGCCGTCCGCCGCCCGACGTGGAGCCCGGGTTTCTCGCCTCTTTGGTGAGGGAGCGAACTTCCTCGACGAGCTCGAGCAGCGCTGGACCGTGCTGTCGGATCAGCGCGTCGCCGAGTTCGTTTCCGAGTCGGCGTATGTCGGCCCGAAGGGCCGCGTCTCTTGATCCCTGGTCCATGCGGGCAGGGTACTCGCGGCCGTCCACTCGCGACTCCCTACAATGTTCTCTCCATGTTCGAATCTCTGTCCGACCGGTTCAGCGGCATCTTCACGAAACTGCGCAGCAAGGGTCGCCTCAATGAGGCCGATGTCGACTCGGCGCTGCGTGAGGTGCGGCTGGCCCTCCTAGAGGCCGACGTCAACGTTTCCGTGGCCAAGAGTCTGCAAGCAAGGATCAAAGAGCGGGCCCTCGGCGTTGAGATCTCAAAGAGTCTGACCCCGGGGCAACAGGTCATCAAGATCGTCCATGAAGAGCTCATCACAACGCTCGGATCCGACGTTGCCCGCCTCAACTCATCATCGACTCCGCCGCTGACGATTCTCATGGTGGGCCTGCAGGGATCCGGGAAGACGACCTCTGCCGGGAAGCTCGCTCTGCACCTCCGCAAGCAGGGCAAACGCCCGATGCTCGTAGCTGCCGACCTCCAAAGGCCCGCCGCCATCGACCAACTCGAAACGCTCGGCCGCCAGATCGACGTTCCCGTGTACGCCGAGCGTGCCTCCAAGCCCGAACGGCTGGTCAAAGCAGCCTTGAAAGAGGCAAAACGGCTCGGGAATGACGTGGTGATCATCGATACAGCCGGTCGTCTCCAGATCGACAAGGATTTGATGAACGAGCTTGCCGGTGTGCGCAAGGCTTCCAACCCAAGCGAGGTGTTGCTGGTCGTTGACGCCATGACCGGCCAGGACGCCGTCAACGTTGCCAAGGGGTTTCTCGAGTACACCGACGTGACCGGCATCGTCCTCTCCAAGCTCGATGGCGACGCACGGGGCGGAGCAGCCATCTCGGTACGCGAGGTCACGGATCGTCCCATCAAGTTTGCCGGGCTCGGTGAGAGCCTCCATGAGTTCGAGCCGTTCTACCCGGACCGGATGGCATCCCGGATTCTCGGGATGGGTGATGTGCTCACGCTCATCGAAAAGGCAGAAACCGCCTGGGATGAGCAGGAAGCTCAGGCCATGGCCGACAAGCTGCGGACTGCTTCGTTCACCCTCGAGGATTTCCTCAGCCAATTCCAACAACTGAAGAAGATGGGGCCTCTCGACGGGTTGCTTGCTATGATCCCGGGCGCCTCGTCGGCGCTTAGGGATGTCCAGGTTTCCGACAAGGACCTGGGTCGAGTCGAAGCAATCATCCGTTCGATGACACCCAAAGAGCGGCAGAACCCGAAAAACATCGACGGGAGCCGCAAACGACGAATCGCGGCAGGATCGGGCACCACCCCTCAGGAAGTGAACGGTTTGCTGAAGCAGTTCGCCGAAACACAGAAGATGATGAAGATGATGGCCGGCGGCCGAGGCATTCCGGGAATGCCGGGTCTTGGAGGGCTGATGCCGGGACGAAAAGGGAAGAGGTGACGAGATGGCGGTGAAGATCCGCCTTCAGCGGTTCGGGAAAAAGAAGCAGCCTGTCTACAGGGTCGTCGTCATGGACGGCCGCAAGCCGCGTGACGGGCGCTACATCGAGGCCATCGGCCGCTACGAACCGCGTCAAGATCCGTCGTTGATCGAGATCGACAACGATCGGGCGCTCGACTGGCTGATGAAGGGCGCACAGCCGACTGAGACAGCACAGAAACTGCTCGAAGTGTCGGGCGCCTGGTCACGTTTCAAAGTGGCGAAGGGTGAGATCTACACGGTCGGCGCCAAAGCCGCACCGACAGTCGAAGAAGCCGATGCCGATGCCGACGTGACCGAAGCAGATGCGTCCGAAACGGATGCGTCCGAAACGGATGCGTCCGAAACGGACGTCGCCGAAGTAGTGGCTGATGCCGTTGCCGATGAAACCATCGAACCTGCCGTCGACGAATCCGCTGAGGCAGAGCAAGCACCGGCGGAACCCGATGCTGAAACCGGGAAGGACTCCGAGTGAGCAAGGGAGAAATCGTTGAGCGGGTCGTCCGCTATGTCGTGTCCGAGATCGTGGACGATGCCGAACAAGTAGAGGTCACTGTCATCGAAGATGGGCCGGAAGAGGTCACTCTCGAAGTGCGCACTGCCAAGTCGGACATGGGTCGCGTTATCGGCCGCCGTGGTCGGGTAGCTCGTGCCATCCGCACACTTGCGCAGGCGGCCGCAGACGAAGAGGGCCTGCGCGCCGGCGTTGAATTCGTCGACTGATTCTGTCATCGGCCGCATCGGCCGGGCTCACGGCATCAGGGGAGAGGTCTCGGTGCATGTGCTCGGCGACGCGCGCCATTTCGAACCGGGTTCCGGCATGTACGCCGGCAATCGACAACTGGTCGTTGCTCACGCACGGCCACACAAGAATACGTTGCTGATCGGCTTCGAAGGCGTGGTCACTCGCAACGATGCCGAAGACCTGCGCGGCCTCGAACTGGTGGTTCCATTCGATGGGCGTCCCGAGCTGGAGGACGGTGAGTTCTGGCCGGATGATCTCATCGGCCTTGCCGTTCACGGCGATGATGGGCTGTTGGGCGAGGTCGTCGGTGTTGTTGGAGGGGAAGCCCAGGACAGGCTCATCGTCAGGACACCGACCGGCGGGACATTTGAAGTTCCATTTGTGGACGAACTGGTTCCCGAGGTGGTGCCCGACGAAGGCTTCATCCGCATCAGACCCATCGATGGTCTCATCTGAGAGCCCGGCGTCGGGCCCGCCGAGCTACTCGTCTATCGCCACTGCCAATCGCACGCCTTGTTCCGACCCGTCCCTCGCCGAGTCCTCTCCGATGAAAAGCTCGAGTTCGCCGGTGAGCTGAGGCGGTAGCGCCAGCTCGAACCGGCCCCATGTCTCCAGGTAGTCGGTGGACGTCGTGAACTCCTCAGCGACGATTTCTCCTGCCTGCCGGGCACGCAGAATCACATTCGCTTCGAAGGTTCGTCCGTACCCTTCGATGGTGACTGGTGCGGCGAGAGGATCGGGCAGCGGCATGACGACGACGAAGTCGGACCGTTCGGGAGTTCGGACGGCGGAACCGCCAGGTGCCAGGTCGACGACGAGGCGAGCCGGATTGGAGATTTCCGAGAACCGTGCGACTGCAGCATCGGTGAGATGAATGTCGACAAAGAGGGAATCGTCGAAATCGCGAACGACGTAGACCCGGTCGGCGAGGGTGCCGCCGAGCACGATGTCCGAAAGACTGGTGTCGGTGACAGTCGGATCCAGGTGTACTCGCACCACACCGAACGGCCGGATGAACTCGGCGCTCGTGGTACCGACGGACGTCGCCGGCGCTCCCGAGGCGGCAGCCAGTTCCACGATCAACTGCTCGCACCCTTGGTAGGGGGTGAGCGTGAGCCCGGTCACGGTTGCGGCATCCGCTGCATCCCGGGCTCGCGATCCCAAGGGGCCATCGCCGATGAAGCCGCCTGCTCCCTCCAGACATGGAGTGCTGTTCGCCGTTGTGGTCGTTGGCCCGGCCTGGACCGTGGTGACCGGTGCCGTCGAAGGTGCAGCCGTTGTCGCGCCTCCGCAAGCGGTGGTGACGATCGAGATCAGAAGCGCGAGTTGTCGAAGACGCATTGAGGTGAGGGTAGCCGCCGCCCGAGCACGGTCGGAGGCGACGAGGCGCCCATTGCTGAATCTGCCCGCTAGCGTTGCGCTTCATGCCTCATCCTCCTTTCGATCCGGAGCTCGCCACTGGCTATCTCGACGGATCCGTTGACGCTGCGCCCTTGTACATCGAAGCCGCCCGGCTCCGAGACGAAGGGCATGGCCAGACCATCACCTACAGCCGCAAGGTATTCATACCCTTGACGACGCTGTGCAGGGATCGCTGCACCTACTGCACGTTTGCCAAACCACCAGGAGCCGGCGGCGAGTATCTCGAACCGGACGAAGTGCTGGCAGTGGCGATGGCCGGCGAACGACACGGTTGCACAGAAGCGTTGTTCACCCTCGGCGACCGACCGGAGGGCCGCTGGAATCAGGCCCGGCAGTTTCTCGATGGGCGCGGGCTCGATTCGACACTTGACTACGTGCGCGAGATGACCGAACTCGTTGCGTCCGACACGGCATTGTTCCCTCATGCCAACCCGGGCCTCATGGATGAAGCTGCGATCCGCAAGCTTCGTCCATCCAACCCTTCGATGGGTCTCATGCTCGAGAACATCTCGTCCCGGCTATTGGAGCCGGGCATGCCGCACTTCGACTGCCCGGACAAGGATCCGGCCCGGCGAGTGGCGACGATCGAATCAGCCGGTATGGCCAGGGTTCCTTTCACGTCGGGAATTCTGGTGGGAATCGGTGAGACGAATCGCGAAATCGTCGACTCGCTCGTCGCTCTCGATCATCTGCACCGGCGATTCGGTCACATTCAAGAGATCATCGTCCAAAACTTTCGGGCGAAGGCAGACACCCGCATGAAGGGCAGCCCGGAGCCTGTTCCCGCCTACTTCGCCAGGGTGGTCGCCGTCACCCGTTGGTTGTTTGGTCCGGAAATGAATGTGCAAGTACCCCCGAATCTGACGGAGAACTACGAAACGTATCTGGCTGCCGGAATCAACGACTGGGGTGGTGTTTCGCCGTTGACGATCGACTGGGTCAATCCCGAACAACCGTGGCCGCACCTCGCAGAGTTGAGGCGTCGCACGGAGAGAGCAGGGTTCGAGCTCAGTCCCCGGCTACCGGTCTATCCGGAGTTCATCGACGATGAGTGGCTCGATCCTGCCATGCTGGCCAAGGTTGCTAATGCGTCCGACGAGGCAGGCTACGCGGCGATTCACGAGGGAGTCGGGTCATGACCATCTCATTCTGTCGGGTTCGCCCTGCCGAGTCGGTCTCCGGTTTGTTTGCCGGCACCCGGCGGCGCGAAGGCACCACAACACTGGAAATCAAGGCTATCCGCGATGATGATCGGGCGGCCTGCCTCGAAGGAGGAATCCTTCCCGTCGAGGCCGGAGGGACCGACGGAGCCCCGGCCGCTTGGATCGCCACACCCGGTCAGGCGATTCGCCTGGCGGAACTCGGGGTAGCCGGGTGGCGCATCACGGTTCTCGACGAAGGATCTCGATCCGAGGTGCTCGACGGTCTCGCCAGGAGCCGAGCGGCGTTTCTGAGGACCGCGCGTTCGGCGGTTCGTGCCGCCGCCTCCCTGACCGGGTTGCCGGGAATCGAGGCTGCGGTCTCTGTGTTTGTCGACAGCGTCGAGGAAGCAGTCAAAGCGATCGCCGACGGCGCCACCGATCTCCTCTTGCGGGACTGGGGTGCGGAGCGGATCGGTGAGCTACGAGATGCTGTGGGAGAAGTCATCGAGCGCGGGGCCTTCCCGATCGACACCGAACTCGAGGGGGCACGCACGCAACTGCCGGAAGAGGTATTGACTGCCTGGCTGAACCAGGTCGACGGGCGGGGTGCCATCCGGCCGCGTTACTCCTGGTCACCCGGGAAGGGCGAAGGTGTACCGTCGCCCGACAACCGGTTCTCCGCGCAGTGGCCGGACGCCGCCTGGGTCGGTTCGGCTGCGGCGGAGGGATTGGAGGATGCCGGTCCTTTGCGGCCGATCCTCGAACGGTCGCTCGAGGGTAGCGCTCCCTCGCGCGACGAAATCGAGTTGCTGTTTCGGGCCAGGAGCGGTCAGGTTGATGCCGTCGCCGGCGTGGCCGACGCGCTTCGTAGCCGGGCGGTGGGCGACACCGTGACTTATGTCGTCAATCGCAACATCAACTACACGAATCTCTGCTACTTCCGTTGCGGTTTTTGTGCTTTCTCGAAAGGTCCGCGCAGCTTGAGCCTGCGCGGCGATCCGTACCTGATGTCGGTGGAGCAGATTGTTCACCTCGCCGAGTTGGCGACGGAGCGCGGAGCTACCGAGGTGACACTACAGGGCGGGATTCACCCGGACTACACCGGCGATTTCTACGTCGAGGTGGTGGAAGCCATCAAAGCGCGGATGCCGGCCATGCATATCCACGGTTTCACGCCGCTCGAGGTCTGGCAGGGAGCAGAGACGCTCGGAGTCGACCTGAGGGACTATCTGGTGCGACTGCGCGAAGCCGGGCTCGGGACGCTGCCCGGCACGGCGGCAGAGATCCTCGACGACCGCGTGCGAGAGCATCTCTGCCCGGACAAGATCCGGACAGCCGAATGGGCAGAAGTGATGCTGACCGCCCACGAGATCGGTCTGCGCTCGACGGCGACGGTCATGTTCGGGCACATCGACGGTCCGGACTCCTGGGCCAACCACTACGAGGTGATCCGGGAGATCCAGCGTAGGACGGGTGGGTTCACCGAGTTCGTGCCGCTGCCGTTCGTGCATATGGGGTCGCCGATCTGGTTGCGCGGCCGCGCTCGGCCGGGACCAACGTGGGACGAGGTGGTCCTGATTCATTCGGTGGCGCGGATCGCCTTCGATGGGCTGATCCCCAACATCCAGGCGTCGTGGGTCAAGCTCGGGACCGACGGAGTCGGCCGGTTGCTGAACGCCGGGGCCAACGACGCCGGTGGAACGCTGATGGGGGAGATCATCACCCGATCGGCCGGGGCCTCGCATGGTGAGGAGATGACGACCGGTGAGTTCGAGACGATGATTCGAGCGGCCGGTCGTTCACCACAGCAGCGGACGACGCTGTATGAGGTCGTAGAACGAGCCTGACCCGGGTTTTCTCGGCAATGCTGTTACCTGTTTTCGCACCACAGCATTGCGGAGAAAGCTCCGCGGGTTTTCTCGGCAATGCTGTGTACTGTTTTTGCACCACGGCATTGCGGAGAACACAGTAGGTCAGGCGGTCCAGCCCAGCACCAGATCGCCGAAGGTGAGGAACACGAACCAGAACGCCACCATCAACAGCGGTAGACCCATCGTGATCCTCGGTCCCTGCCGCCACCGTCGTATTCCCCACACGGTCAAGCCCAACCAGGTGGCTGCCAGTACTGCAACTCCCCAGGGCGGGGCGATCAGCCCGCTGAACGCGACGAAGAAACCCATAACGAGGTGAATGCCCGCTCCGACGACGGCGAAGATGATGGCAGCGGGGGATAGTCGCTCGGTCATCGGCACAACGCTAGTCAATACCCGCTCCGTCAAGGCGCGTCCGCGCTCGGGGCGGCGGTTAGCCTGCGCCGCATGAGCGACACCGCCGGCACTCCTGAGATCGAGCGTGTGCTCGGACGCGTGGTGGTCGGCTATCGGATCGTCGGAGCGGCATGGCTCGCCGTTCTCGGAGTCATCACACTGGCGGGTTCGGCTCGACCGGACAGACCGAGCGTTGTTGTTGCCACGATGCTGGGAGTTGGGGCATGGGCTCTCCTCACCGGATGGTTGCACGGGAGCCGCCCCGGCGTATTGCGAAGTTGGTGGTGGCTGGTCGCCGACGTGGGCGTTACGGTCTGGTCGCTCTTCAGCAGTGACGTGGCCGGCATGACGGCGACCTTCTACGGCGGCTACCCGATGTCATCCGTGTTCATGGGCGTCTATACCTTCGCCGTCGCCGGGGGACTGGCAACTGCGACAGCCCTGTCGGCGGCCACCATTCTCAGGCTCATCCAGTCAACCGGGTCGGATCCCACAAATGATTCGGCCGCCGTGCTCATCTACCTGTTTGGTGGAGTCCTGGCCGGCTGGGCGGTCGGGGTGATTCGACGAAGCGATCGGCTGCGGAGGGACGCCGAGGATGCCCTCGTCGAAGAGCGCGCCTCGCGAGCACGCGCCGAGGAGCGAGCCGATATGGCCGCCCATCTGCACGACTCGGTCCTTCAGACATTGGCGATGATCCAGCGCACAGACAAGCCCGAACAGACTGCTGCGCTGGCCCGCCGGCAGGAGCGGGAGCTGCGTGCCTGGCTGTTCGGCGACGGTGCCAGGCCAGATGACAGCTTCTCGGCCGCAGTGCGCACGATGACGGCGGAAGTTGAGGAGTTGTTCCGCGTTCTCATTCAGACGGTCGTGGTCGGAGACGCCGCTCTGAGTCCCAGCCTCGAGGCGCTCGTGAAAGCCGGCCGCGAGGCGAGCATCAACGCGGCACGACATGCCGGTGTCGAAGAGTTCTCTGTCTATGCGGAGGTCTGCGACGGTTTTGCCAGCATCTTCGTTCGGGACCGGGGAACGGGATTCGATCCGGAGACTGTTCCGAAAGACCGCAAGGGCATCGTCGAGTCGATCGTGCGTCGGATGGAAAGGCACGGCGGCACCGCCCAAATCCGCTCGAGTCCGGGTGCCGGCACCGAAGTGGTTCTCGAACAGGAGGTTCCAGTATGACGGTGCGGGTGTTCATCGTGGACGATCATGATCTCTTCAGGTCGGGTGTTCGCGCCGAGATCGGCGAAGGCATCGAGATAGTCGGGGAGGCCTCCGAAGTCGCGCCGGCGATAGAGTTGATCGGCGAACGCCTTCCGGACGTTGTGCTCCTGGACGTACACATGCCGGCCGGCGGGGGGAGAGCCGTGATCGAGGCGATCGCCCCGAACCACCCCGAAGTTGCTTTCCTCGCCTTGTCCGCCTCGGACGCGGCGGAGGATGTCGTTGCGGTGGTCAGGGCAGGCGCACGAGGCTACGTCACCAAGACCATCTCCCCATCCGAGTTGTCGGAGGCGATCCGGCGGGTGGCGGCAGGGGATGCCGTCTTCTCGCCCATGCTGGCGGGGTTTGTGCTGGACGCCTTCAGCTCGATCCCCATCGCTGACATCGATCCCGATCTCGACCAGTTGACCCCCCGCGAACGCGAGGTGCTCCAGCACATCGCACGCGGCTACACCTATCGGGAAATCGGAGAGCAGCTCTTCATCTCGGTGAAGACCGTGGAAACACACGTCTCATCCGTTCTTCGCAAACTGCAGCTAACCAATCGGCACGAGCTGAGTCGTTGGGCGCAAGACCGGAAGCTCATCTAGGCGCCTCGGAAGGTGAAAAGCATTTCGCGTCGACCTCTTGACAGCGTGACATTATTATGACATCATAGTGCTGTCACCCCGAAGAGAGGACCGAGAGATGTTGACCACACCAATCATGGGAATGGAATATCACCGCATTCACAGTGGAGAGCTCATGCGCAGTTTTCGCCCGTCGCAGCGCCGCTGGGAGCATCGTGAGAAGGGGAAGAAGTGAACATCACGGCAGCCGTTGCCGCGCTGGAGCAGGCGGTCGCACAGCAGGTCGCGATTGGAGGTGGTGATCCAACCGTCGAGGCCGCCGCCATGGCCGTGCTGGTTGCCATCGAGCCATCGATGAAGCAACTCGCCATCGACCTAGCCGAGCAGGCAGCACATGAAGTTGGCGCGCAACTGCCCGACTACGAGGTCGAGGTTGTGCTCGTCGATGGTGACCCCGCACTGCGCGTTCGAGCCGTCGACGGTGACGGTGGAGAGATGACCCCCGGGGACTATGAAGCCCGTCTGACATTGCGGCTCCCGGAGCTTCTCAAAGATCTGGTCGAAGAGAACGCCGGCCAGTCCGGCGACTCGGTCAACACCTGGGTCGTCAAGGCCTTGTCGTCTAAGGCACGAAAGCGGACCGAGCGCGGTGGGAAAGTCACAGGGAGCTTCGAGTTATGAGCGAACGGCGCGAGTTTTTCCAGGTCGGGGGGCGTCCCCGCATCGAAGTACGTATCAGCTCAGGCCGAATCATGATCGAAGGGCACGACGAAGGTGGCGTCGAGGTGAGAGTCGACGGTAAAAACGCCGACGGCTTCACGGTTGAGCAATACGGTGACGGAATATCCGTTCGCCAGTCGTCCGAGCGAGGTTTGTTCGGCGGTTCGCATCGTGTTTCGCTGCGGGTGCCGGCGGACGCGGAAGTCGATACGTCGGTCGCGTCTGCCGATGTAGACGTGATGTGTCCCATCGGCGATTTGCGAGTTTCGGCAGCATCCGGCGATGTGAAGGCCAGAAGCATCGAACGCGACTTCACTTTGAAGACTGCCTCTGGTGATGTCGACGTCGATCACGTGGGCGGCAGGGTGCAGATAACTACCGCTTCAGGGGATATCGGAATTCACAGCGTCGGGCGTCACTGCACGATCTCGACAGCCTCAGGTGATATCGAGATCGGGAAGGTCTCGGGGGATGTGAGGCTCAAGACCGCGTCCGGTGACGTCGACATCGCCCGGTTCCTCGGTGGAGAGATCGACTGCAAGACGGTGTCGGGCGACCTGACTCTCGGTGTTCCTGCCGGTCGCAAAGTCGAGGTGGATCTGCAGACGATGACCGGATCAGTGCACTTGCCGCAAGATCGGCGCGAGTCGGTGGATGGCGAGGGAGGGGAATCGGTGTCGATTCGCTTTCGATCGGTGTCCGGTGACGTGCGGTTGGACCGAGCATGATCACCTGGCCGTTGCGCTTCGTCGGAGGTCTGGTCGGCGTCGCCTTCCGGTTGGCCCTGGCGATGATCGCAGTGGCGCTGATGGCGCTCGGTGTATTGATCAGCCTGTCGGTTTTCGGCGCCGTCGTCGGGATCCCGATGTTCTTCGTCGGTCTGTTCGTGCTGTGGAAGTCCGTGGTGGGCTGACGCCCGGATCTGCCGGCTAGTCCTGGGCTTTCAGTGTTACCGCCGTGCCGGTTGCGGTGAGCACCGTCGAACCTCCCAGTGAAGCCATTGTGGTCGAGACTCCAACGATCGCGTGTGCGCCGCGCGCCATGGCTTCGTCGACGAGTGCGCGTATTGTCGCCGTTCGTCCTGAGGGCATCTCGACTTCGATAGGACCGGACCCGAGCACAACGTCGGCCGCCACGACACCCAGGTAGGTGTCGATCTGCCACTCCGACAGGATTGGACTGGTGGTGACGATCGGTCGCCAGGTGCTGCGGCCCTGTTCGTCTTCGACCCATCCCTGAGCCGACTCCTGCCAGCGCGATCCCCATTCGATCGGAGCCGTTTCGCTCACGACAGATTGTGCGGTCGATTCGGCGAACGGCTCCTCCGGAGACGGTATGGCGGGTGATTCGAGGGCCGGTGCGGCTGCGGCAAACGGTTTGATTGCCGGTTCTTCGACTGCAGCAGGCTCCGACGTGGCGAGCACATCGGCTTCAGTCGAGTCGAAATCGACGCGGTCCGCTTCCAGTACGAGTTCATCCGGTTCGGCTTCAGCAATGTCGGTGAGAGCCTCGATCTCGTCCTCGACGAGATCGACGGCGTCAAGGTCTTCGACATCCTCAGGGGCGGATTTCGGGAGGTCTTTGCCGAATGTGACGCCGAAGACGGGCGCATCCGGCTCCGATGGTTCGTCGGCGTATTCGAAGACGGCCCATTCCGAATCGGTGGTTACCGCCTCGCCCGCCTCGCCCACCGCGTCGGCAAGTTGGTCGGTGCTCGAAGGGTCTTTCTCAATGCCGACTCCGCTGGTCTCGACAACCTCGTCAATGGGGGCCTCCTCGGGTGTCACGGCAGGTGCGGCCGGCTCGATCTCAGTCAGGGCCTCCAGTTCGCGATAGACGCTCGGGGTGTCGGCGGGGTCGATGGTGATATCCGGGACCACGTCGTCGAGCGGTATCTCTTCATCGCTACCGGGGTCGGAAACGGCCAGCTCGGCGACCAGCGATTCGAGATCGGCCTCGGCCGTCTGTGTCTCGTCGATCGCCGTCTCGTTTTCGGCGCTCTCGTCGAAATCAGGCACCTCAATGCTCTGGGCCGCATCATCGACAAATGAGATTTCCGCGAACGCGGCGGCGGCTTCATCGAGCGCGGCGGCGGCTTCCAGGTCAACGGACTCCTCGCTGAAGGCCGGCTGCGTGAAGTCGGCAAGCCGGCTTGCTTCATCCGGGTCAACGGCAGGTGGCTGGGAGACCATCCAGGGTGGGGGTTCTGAGGGAAGATCGGCGTCCGTTGCACCGATACCGACGATTGAACCGACCGCGGGAGCCGATAGGTCCGGAGGTTCTACCTCGACTTCCGCGAGTTCGAGTGCCGCCACATCGATGCTGCCGTCGGAATCGCTCTCCTCGCCGGCGGTGTCTTCCAGGCTTTGTGGCTCTTCCTCCTCCTCAGCGGGCTCCACAGAGTGGGGAACGGGGGTTCCTCCGAAGAGTCCTGAGGCGGCCAGAACTTGAGAGAGTGGACCGCGCGATTCCGGCGGAGACGGCGCGGGTGAAGGAGCGTCTGGTTCTACCGCCTCTTCTCCGTCCGATGACCCGGCCGGCTCGAACTCAACATCAAAGATCGGCGAGGCAGGAGCGTTTGAAGGCTCGTCTGGTGCCGCAACGGCTTCCGGCGCGAGGAGGTCGGCATCTTCTTTCGCGTCGTCTGAATCGGTAACGGGGATCGATGATTCTTCAGGCAAACCCCAGGGGTCTGCACCTGAGTCTGTTGTGTCGGACACGGTCTTGTCCCTCCGGGCGGCTGGTCTGCGAGCTTACCGCATCTGCTCATTCGTACTAGCTTTCTTCGGTCGTGAAGATCACAGTCATAACCATATTCCCTGAATATTTCTCGAGCCCGCTCGGTGTCGGGATCGTCGGGCGGGCGATCGAGGCAGGGAATCTCGACGTGCAGACCGTTGACTTGCGGGATTACACGACGAATGTGCACCGCCAGGTCGACGACGCTCCCTACGGCGGGGGTGCCGGGATGGTGATGATGATCGAGCCTCTAGCGAAGGCATTGGACCCACTCGCCGGCACGACCCGGGTGCTCATGTCACCGGCGGGGCGACCTCTCGACCAGTCCATCCTCGATCGGTTCGCCGAACTCGACCATCTCACCCTCGTATGCGGCCGCTACGAGGGCGTCGACCAGCGCGTCTCCGATCATCTCATCGATGAGGAGGTGTCCGTTGGGGACTTCGTGCTTCCGGGCGGGGAGGCTGCCGCTCTCACCATCATTGAAGGTGTCGCCCGCCTGCTTCCTGGGGTCTTGGGCAACGCCCAATCGATCGCCGGTGAGTCGTTCAGAGGGGCGCTTCTGGCGGAACCGCACTACACCCGACCCGCCGAGTTCCGGGGATGGACTGTGCCCGAGGTGTTGTTGTCCGGTGACCACGCTCGAATCGAGGAGTGGCGACTAGCGCAACGGCTCGAGCGGACTCGCCTGCGTCGGCCCGATCTCCTCGATTAGGCGATCTTGGCGTCAACCTTGGCGACGGTATACAATGCGATGCCGCCGGGCGGTCGTCCGTCGCGTCCCAAGGAGTTTCCCATGAACAAGCTTGACCACATTGAGAGCGCGTACCTGCGTGACAACATCCCCGACTTCAAAGCCGGCGATACGGTTCGGGTGAACGTCCGCGTGGTCGAGGGTGGACGTGAGCGCGTGCAGGCATTCGAAGGTGTCGTGATCGCCCGCGACGGCGGCGGCCTCCGGAGCACCTTCACCGTTCGAAAGATGAGCTTCGGTGTCGGCGTTGAGCGCGTTTTCCCCGTGCATGCACCGATCATCCAGAACATCGAGGTCATGCGCCGTGGCGATGTTCGCCGGGCCAAGTTGTACTACTTGCGTGATCGGGTCGGCAAGGCCGCCCGCATCAAAGAGCAGCGTTAGTGACCGCGCTCCGGTGCACGCCGGATAGTGGGGTTTGCCTTGGCTGAGGATTCGCGTCCGATGTCCGGTGATGATCCCGCTTCGAGACCCGAGCCCAACGCCTTCGATGCTGATCCGTATTTCGATGTGCCGGACGCCCCTTCTCGCCAAATTCCCGAACAGTCGGCAGCTCGCCCCGGGCGGAGGAAACACGTCAAGAAGGGCGGCGGACTCGTTTCGTTTCTCATCGAGCTGCCCGTCCTCATTCTGGTGGCGCTCGTGGTCGCCGTCGTCATCAAGACCTTCTTCGTTCAGGCGTTCTTCATCCCATCGGGCTCCATGATTCCGACACTCGAGATCGACGATCGGGTCATGGTCAACAAGCTGAGCTACGTGTTCGGTGAACCCGAGCGCGGCGACGTCGTCGTCTTCGATTCTCCGTTCGCGTCGGTCACAGATGATCAGACTTTCATTGCTGCATCTTGGCGGGCGGTCAAGGAGTCACTCGGCATCCAGACGGCACTCGTTCCGGACGATCTCATCAAGCGGATCATGGCCCTCCCGGGGGAGTCGATCGAGATCCGGGAAAACACCGTGTTCATCGATGGGAACCCGATAGACGAGCCGTACCTTTCACCCGGGATCGTGATGCAGGACTTCGGTCCTCAGACGATTCCCGACGAGATGGTGTTCGTCATGGGGGACAATCGGAGCTCCAGCCAGGACAGCAGGAAGTTCGGCGCGATCTCAATGGAGCACATCGTCGGCAAGGCCTTTGTTCGCCTTTGGCCGTTCGACAGATTCGGTTCTCTCTGAGGATTTTCTGTCCCCTCCGGAGGGTACAACGGTTGAGTCGGGGGATCTGTATGATCGTGGTCCCCAGGCACCACACAGAGGAGTCTGTGAATGCACGAAGAAGATCTCGAACGATACGAAACTGAAGCCGAACTCCAGATCTACAAGGAGTATCGGGACGTCCTCTCGATGTTCAAGTTCGTGGTTGAGACGGAGCGCCGCTTCTATCTCGCCAATCAGGTCAGTGTCGCAAAGCAGGAGTCGAATGGTTCGGTGTACTTCGAGATCGAACTCGAGGATGCGTGGGTATGGGATATGTATCGACCGGCGCGCTTTTTACAAAACGTGCGCGTGATGACATTCCGGGACGTCAACATCGAGGAACTCGAACCCGGCGTCCAGATCTGAACTGGCGAGACGTTGGCCGCCTCGGTGAGTCGATCGCGGCCGTGTTCCTCGAGCGCCACGGTTTGTCCATCATCGACCGCAACGTGAGAGTCGGGCGCGGTGAGGTCGACCTCGTCGCTGATGACGGCGGCAGGCGGGTGGTTGTTGAAGTGAAGACCGTGCTCGCCGTCGGCTTCGCACCACCGACTGCCGAAGATGCCTTCACCGCCGACAAGGAGCGGACTGTGCGCCGGTTGGCCTCCAAACTGCATCCCCCCGCGTCGCGCGTCGACCTGATCGCGATCTCGCTCATGGAGTCCGGGGTGCGGTTGCGCTGGCTCAAATGCGTCGCTTAGGAAGTGCGGCCGTAGCGTCTCCGCCGTTCCTTGAACCAACACCCCCGATGCCAGTGGCGGCGGAGGTCCGGTTCCTCCGGCGGGACGATGACGACGTGAAACGTGCCGGGCTCGATTGTCCCCTCACACCCCGGGCAGAGGTACTGCTTTCTGGCCGCGTGCGGCTGGACCGGCACGACTGCCTCGTTCATCCGACGATTGCCCAGATGATCAACGCGATGGTGACCGCGATGGCGATAGCCACGAGGGCGAGATCAAACGCGGTGGTGCGCTGTTGGCGGAACGGATTGAATCCCATCTCGCGCCCATGGTATCTCCGGGCGAAGCCGGCGCGAACATACTGAGGCTGGATAGGCTCAGGGCATGTTCATTGAGATCACAGATCGCGGGCAGGTCCGCTGGCTCACCCTCAATCAACCGGGACGGAAGAACGCCATCCCGGCCGCCGGGTGGGCTGCGCTGGAATCCGAATTCGCAGCCTTCGAGGCGTCCGACCAGCGGGTTCTGATTGTGACCGGGGCAGGAGATGAGTTCTGCTCAGGCGCAGATCTCGGCGGAGACCGGGCGGAGTCGATCTCAGATCGGGTCGATGGAATGAAGCAGGTCGGAGCTGCCGCTCTGGGGCTCCACCGGCTCACCAAGCCCACGATCGCCGCCGTCGACGGCATCGCGGCCGGGGCCGGTATGAACCTGGCACTCGGCTGTGACATCGTGCTGGCTTCCACACGAGCGAGATTCACGGAGATCTTCGTCCGGCGAGGATTGACGGTCGACTTCGGGGGAACCTGGCTGCTGCCCCGGCTGGTCGGACTCCAGAGAGCCAAGGAACTAGTGCTGAGCGGTCGTATCGTCGGGGCACGAGAGGCAAAGGAGATCGGCTTGGTGCTGGAAGTCGTCGATCCGAGCGACCTCGTCGACAGAGCCCGGGAAATCGCGGAATTGCTCGCCTCCTCCGCCCCGATCCCTCAGATGTTCGCCAAGCGAACGATGAACCGCTCCTTCGAGCTCTCATTCGAGGAAGCGCTGGAGGCCGAGCACCAAGGTCAGCTGATCTGCTTCCAGACGGAGGATGTGACCGAAGGAGTCGCGTCGTTTCTCGAGAAGCGCCCGCCGGAGTTCAACGGCAGATGAGAAGCGTCAGGTTATGGCGGGCCGGGGTCGGATGGGCGGCAAGTCGTGTTCAGTCCTCGTCGACGTGGCCGGGGGCCCTGGGGATCTGGGCGAACGCTCGCCGGCGCGCCTCGACGATCTCACTTGCGATTTGATCGAGGCTGTCCATCAGCCATAGGTAAGCCGCTTCGCCCTCGCGATAATCGGCTTTGGCCATCCCCTGGATTCGTCCCTGCTCCTGGAGCCGCTTCACTTGTGGGAAGTTGTTGGCCGGTTCGGTGTTGTAGACCCCGAGGGTCTTGCCGCCGTGCTGGTTGAGGATCGAAAACACCGGAACATCGCTTGGTCCATCGGCTATGTAGATCATGTGGGTGAACGGAACCCGGCGCTGTTCCTCGGACATCCGCGAGTTCACGTCGACCTGCGGGTTTTTGTTGACCCCCTTGTTCACCTCGAAGACCGCCTTCGTCTTGCCGGTGTTGTCGAGGGTGTATCCGAGGCGCGTGATCTGGCTCTCCGTATCGCGAATGTCGAGGCGATCGAGGTAACCGGGCGGTGCCGGGGCCTCGATGAAGTCGTTCGCCCAGATTCCGTCGATGTGTCCTGCAATCGGACAGCCCTCGATCATCGATCGGATCCCGGTCGACACGACATAGTGTTCGACCGTTATCCCTTCCCTGGCAAAGGCGGGGGTTTCGGCTACGTAGGCTCTGGTTGCTTCGAAGAACTCCGGTATGCCGGGCGACACCTCGATGTCCGCACCCAGTTCGTGGAGTTTGGCTCGATTGAGGCCCTGGAAGATGCCGGCGTCAACATAGGTGAGGATGTGGTTCAGGTAGGCAGTGTCTCGGGCGATGCCGATGCCTTTCGACTGATAGTGGTCGACCAGGCCTTCGACCTCTCGCCAGAAGTTTCTGCCGTCGACGCCGAACGCGGCGAAAAGAGAATCCTGTTGATTGCCCGGGATCAGCGTTCTGTCGAAATCCCAGATGAAGGCGATGACGGTCTGAGTGTGGAGGGACGGAGGCATTGCTCAGGGAATCTCTGGCCGCCCGAAGTGCACAAACCCTCCGTCGTACCACCACGGCTGAATCGTGATCGGGGTTCCGCGCAGTCGGCGATGGGCCGTTCCGATCTCCGAACTGTGCACCAGGAGCCGGACCGTCCACTCCTCACCCACCATTCGCAGAAAGCCGGGTAGGTAGTCGGCCGGATCAGCCCGATGGGGCAGAACGCATTCGATCGTACGGGTGGAGCGGACAATGACGGTGGGCGTTCCCGGCGTCTGGTGGATCGACTCACCGAGGAAGAGACGATTCCAGGTCATCAGGTCGGCCACCTCTCCAGTCGAGCGATAGACGTCGAGACACGCCTCTGCCACCGCGTCGATGCCCGTGAGTTCTCTGGTGAGCGTGAGCGCCACAGTCCGTCCTTCATCCGTTGACTTACATCAGTGTAATTCACGGCCAACCTTCGAACGGTTCAATCGACTGTGGCTAGTCAATCGAAGTGCACGCAAACCACCCTTCAGTCTGCTCCGGCGGCGCCGATGAATGACAGTGTTGTCATTCGGAGGTTCGACCGTGCCAGGCAAGCATCGAAAGGAAACCGTCAGGGTCGACTGGTGCGAATGGAAAGCGCACCGGTTCGAAGCAGACGCCGACCGAAGAGGCGCGGTTGGTTGCCAACGATGCGGGCGGAGCTGGCACTCGAGACTGCTCCAGCCGCAACGGCCTCACCTTCAACCCGATCCCTGGACTGCCCGAACTGTGTGAACGCGCCGTCCATCCGCTCTAGTCTCAGGGTTTCTCCTCATGGAAGGCAGGTCATGGAATATCGCCGGCTCGGAAACTCGGGACTGAAGGTCAGCGTTCTGTCGTTTGGGTCCTGGGTCTCGTTCCACACTCAACTGGGATTGGAAACGGCGACAGCCTGCATGCAGGCCGCGTTCGATTCGGGTGTCAACTTCTTCGACAACGCTGAGGTTTACGCCGGAGGAGAGTCGGAGCGGATCATGGGCCAGGCGATTCGGGACCTCGGCTGGGAGCGATCCTCCTACATCCTCTCCACCAAGTTCTATTGGGGAATCACCGACGGTGTGAACACCCGCAACACGCTCAACCGCAAGTACCTCATGCACGCGATCGACGGTTCGCTCGAACGACTCGGGCTTGATTTCGTCGACCTGGTCTATTGCCATCGCGCCGATCCCAACACTCCAATTGAAGAGACCGTATGGGCAATGCACGACATCATCGCGTCCGGAAAAGCCCTGTACTGGGGCACCTCTGAATGGCACGCGGACGAGATTCGCGCCGCCTGGGAGATCGCCGAACGCCACCATTTGCACAAACCGCAGATGGAGCAACCCCAGTACAACCTGTTACACCGCAAGAAGGTCGAGAAAGAGTATTCCCGTCTCTACGCCGACCTCGGACTCGGCACCACCATCTGGAGCCCGCTCGCCTCCGGACTGTTGACCGGAAAGTACCTCGACGGCATCCCCGAAGGCAGTCGCGGGTCACTCGAGGGATACGAGTGGCTTCGCGAGTTCCTAACGGACGAGGCGAATCTGACGAAAGTCCGGAATCTCAAGACGGTCGCCGACGATCTCGGTTGCAGCCTTGCTCAGCTGTCGATCGCCTGGTGTGCGAAGAACCCGCATGTGTCGACCGTGATAACCGGCGCGAGTCGCGCCGAGCAGGTCCACGAGAACATGGTCGCTCTCGAGGTGATGGACCGTCTCGATGACGAGGTGATGGAGCGCATCGACGGAATTGTGATGTAGAGAGCCGCGGCCCTTTCTGTCCCTCCCCGGGCATACGGTGCTCGTATGTTCGCTTCAGTTACCTCCGTTGCCCTGGTTGGGGTTGACCCGCAACCGGTCAGGGTCGAAGTTCATATCAGTGCATCCAAGCCGTGCTTGACCGTTGTCGGGTTGCCCGATACGGCAATCCGGGAAGCCCGCGATCGGGTGCGAGCGGCGCTCGCATCTTCCGGCTATGCCCTACCGGGCCGGCGGGTGACCGTGAACCTGGCTCCGGCTGATCTTCCCAAGGAAGGTTCAGCGTATGACTTGCCGATTGCGCTGGCTGTTCTGGCCGCGGCGGGACAGGTGCCGTCGGGAGTAGGTCGTGTGGTTGCGCTTGGTGAACTGGCGCTGGACGGTGGGGTGCGACCGGCCAGGGGAGGCCTGGCTGCGGGTTTGCTGGCCAAGCACAAGGGACTTCCGTGCGTGGTCGCTTCGGAGTCGGCCGCAGAGGCAGCTCTGGGCGGCTGCCGCCGGGTCTTCGGGGTTGGTTCGCTGGCGGAGGCCGTATCCGCCGCGCTTGGTGAACTCCCGGATCGGCCGTTGTTGGCTTTGCCGGAAGAGGACGTGGTCCCCGAAGTCGACATGGCGGAGATACGGGGGCAGATGCTGGCGAAGCGGGCTCTGGAGGTGGCGGCCGCGGGTGGCCACCACCTTCTGATGTGGGGTCCGCCCGGGTCGGGTAAGACGATGCTGGCGAGAGCATTGCCGGGGATCTTGCCGGATCTCACCGATGGTGAGGCGCTCGATGTTGCGCAGGTGTGGTCGGCGTCCGGTCGCGGACGACCATCCAGGACCAGACCGCCGTTCCGGTCACCGCATCACACAGCGACGGTGGCGGCCATGGTGGGGGGTGGCAGTGGAATCCCGGTGCCCGGCGAAGTGTCCCTGGCCCACCGCGGTGTGCTGTTCCTCGACGAGTTGGGCGAGTTTCCGGCCAACCTCCTCGATGCGCTTCGGCAACCGCTGGAAGACCAGCGCGTCACTGTTGCGCGCAAGGGTGCCACCGTGCAGTTCCCGGCCGCTCTCCAGACTGTGGGGGCTACCAACCCGTGTCCCTGCGGCTTCATGGGCGATCGTCTGGTTGCGTGCCGCTGTTCGGTTTCGCAACTGGATCGGTACCGTCGCCGCCTCTCCGGGCCGATAATCGATCGTTTCGATTTGCGGGTTCCGGTTCCCCGGATTGATCGTCCGTCATTGCTGGGACCCCCCGGCGAGTCGAGCGAAGCAGTGAAGGAGCGGGTAGCCCTGGCGCGACGGCGCCAGGTCGATCGAGGGTCGCTGAATCGCGCTCTCCGGCGCGATCGATTGGACGTCCAGGTTTGGGAGTCCGGTGCCCGACACCTGCTGGAGCGAGCTTTCGATCTTCAGGAGATCTCCGGGCGCGGGTTCGACCGAATTCGGAGGGTGGCTCGCACCGTCGCTGATCTGGCCGGGTCCGAGGTAATCACGGAACCACATGTCGCAGAAGCGCTCTCCTATCGGGGGGAATGGACATGAACGACGAGCGGCTCAGGCTGGCCTTTGTGGGGATGCACCCAACCAGACGGAATTTGCTACTCGAGAAGTACGGGTCGGCCCGACGCGTCCTATCGCGAATCGAACAGGGCGCCGAGAAGGTTCCCGATCACGCCCGCCATGCCGCGCTAGTGCCTGCAAGCGATCGGCGTGAGGAACTGGCGGCGGCCGGAATACAGATCGCCTATCGGGAGGACCTCCCCGACCACCTGGCTTCGCTTCCGGACGCACCAGATGCGCTATTTCTCCGTGGACGGCTTCCTTTCGATCGCGGTGTGGCTGTTGTTGGAACCAGAAGGGCCACCACCTACGGCCTGCGTCTTGCGGAGCAGTTCGGTCACGCACTGGCAGTGGCCGGTTGGCCGGTCGTCAGTGGCCTGGCTAAAGGCGTCGATGGGGCAGCCCACCGGGGAGCGATTGCGGCTGGAGGGGTCACGGTGGCGGTGCTCGGTTGTGGCCCCGACCGATGGTATCCGGCGATGCACCGTCGGCTCGGCGAATCCATCCTGGAGGCGAACGGAGCAGTGGTCTCGGAGTATCCGCCCGGTACGCCCCCATCTGGTTGGCGGTTCCCGCCCCGCAATCGCATCATCTCCGGGCTCTCCGCCGTCACGGTTGTTGTCGAGGCGCGTCGGGACGGAGGAGCGTTGATCACGGCCAGGTCGGCAATCGAGCATGGGCGTGAGGTGCTGGCCGTGCCCGGGGACGTCGACCGGCCAGCCTCTGAGGGGTGCAATCTCCTCATCAGAGACGGAGCCATACCCGTCCTGGGGGCTCAAGACCTGGTTGCCGCGGTCTCGCTCGTGTTGGGGCCGCCGGCCGGCGCGACGGTCCGCAAGTACAGCGATCTCGTTGCATTGATCGGACCGATCGGCCGAACGGTCGACTGGATCGTCGAACAGACCGGCCGCCGGGTAGCCGACGTCCTCGCCGACCTGGCTCGCCTCGAAGCTGCCGGAGAGATCCATCGAACCAACGGCCTGGTGGTTCCGGGTTCCCGGGTCGGTGGATGAACCGGGCTGAGGGCAGGTCGTTGACCCAGGTGCTGCCCGCAGCGAGGATGGGGTGGTGGCAAAGATC
Organism: Acidimicrobiia bacterium; assembly: GCA_029210695.1. Classification (NCBI taxonomy): domain Bacteria; kingdom Bacillati; phylum Actinomycetota; class Acidimicrobiia; species Acidimicrobiia bacterium. The sequence continues at coordinate 50,883 of JARGFH010000002.1, read as the reverse complement.
CCCCCGATGCCCGGATGGGCAGCAGCCGACGTCGCCGCCTATCTCGAAAGGAAGGCGAGTCAGCGCGGCGCCTCTCCGCACACGATTGATGCATATCGACGCGATCTGACGCAGTTCTTCTCCTTCTGCGATCGCGCCGGCATCTCCGCCCCGTCAGAGGTCGATCGTCGAATCGTGAGGCGATACCTCGCCTATCTGGACACCGTCGGTTATGCCCGGCGATCCATTGCCCGGAAAGCCTCAGCGGTCCGAGCGTTTTTCGCCGACCTGACCCGACGGGGCGCGCTGCCGTTCAATCCGGCCGAGCAAGTGGCGCGACTCAAGCTGCCCAGGACGCTGCCATCGGCCCTTCCGCAACGAGCGATGCTGGGCGTGCTGGACGCGCTCGATGGTGATGATCCGCTCGAGATTCGGGATAAGGCCATTCTGGAGGTGCTGTATGCCTCCGGACTCCGCGTCGCCGAACTGGCCTCACTGCGCGTGAACGACGTCGAGGGGCGTGACATGATTCGAGTCGTCGGCAAAGGCGACCGCCAGCGTATTGTGCCGCTCGGCGATCCTGCAGTTCGCGCCGTCGACCACTACCTGAGATCCGTGCGAGGTCAGCTGGCGGGTAATGGGGCCGGCGAGGCGCTGTGGATCGGTGCTCGCGGCGGCCCGCTCGATGCCCGGGGAATCAGACGAATCGTCCGCCGGCGGGCTGGCACATTCCCTCACGCATTTAGACATTCTTTCGCAACGCACCTCTTAGAGGGTGGCGCTGATCTACGATCAGTGCAGGAATTGTTGGGGCACATTGATCTGTCAACGACCCAGATTTACACTTCGGTAACCAGGGACCACCTCAAGGCGACATATGAACGAAGCCATCCGCGAGCCTGAACAATCCTCAGACGACCACGTAATGGGGTTGTGGCGACGCTTCAAAGAGTCGGGTGAGGACAAGGTCAGAGACGCGCTGATCCTCCATTACTCGCCTCTCGTGAAGTTCGTTGCCGGTCGTGTCGGTGTGGGTCTGCCACGCAACGTTGAGCAGTCCGACCTCATCTCATACGGCATCTTTGGGTTGATCGATGCCATCGACAAGTTCGACCTCGAACGGGGCTTCAAGTTCGAAACCTACGCCATCAACCGAATCCGAGGTGCCATTCTCGATGAGCTCCGGCAACTCGATTGGGTTCCGCGTTCCGTCCGCGCCAGAGCACGCGAGATCGAACGTTCGCTCGTCGAGCTCGAACACCGGTTCAAGCGGACGCCGAGCGAGGAAGAGCTGGCGTCCCACATGGACATGCCTCTCAATGAGTTGCAGGACAACCTCGCTGAGATCTCAACTCTCGGTCTGGTTGCTCTCGACGAGTTGCTGGGCAGGGATCGGGACTCATCCACCGTCGGCGATGTGCTCCCGGACCCGCGCGGCACCAGCCCGGAAGCAGCGTTCCAGATCGAAGAGATGAAACGGGTCCTGGCCGACGCCATCAACCGGCTGCCCGATCGGGAACGCCTGGTCGTGACCCTCTACTACTACGAAGGGCTCACCCTCTCCGAGATCGGAGACGTCCTCGGAGTCACTGAATCCCGTGTGTGTCAGATCCATACGAAGTCGGTGATGAGTCTGCGCAATCGGATGACCGAGCCCAGCTATCGGTGATTAATCAGGTTCTAGGTTTTGGGTTTTAGGTTGGCGGCTGCCGGGCCGATTGCTCATCGCCTGGTCTCTCCTGGTACGCTTTCGCCAACTACGCACGCCTCGTGTGAGCTCCCACGGTCGAAGCCGATGCTTCGCGGGAGCGGTCATCGCCGGGGCGGAGGAACAACCACAAAGGAGCAACTGTGTCAGCAGTGACAATGAAGCAGTTGCTGGAAGCCGGCGTCCACTTCGGTCATCAGACCCAACGGTGGAACCCCAAGATGCAGCCGTACATCTACGGCGAGCGCAACGGGATCCACATCGTGGATTTACGCCAGACCCTCCAGCAAGCCCTGCATGCCCACCAATTCGTGCGCGGAATCGTGCAAGCGGGTGGAACCGTTCTCTTCGTCGGAACGAAGAAGCAAGCCCAATCAGCCGTCGCCGACAACGCCGACCGGGCGGAAATGCCGTACGTCAACTTCCGCTGGCTCGGCGGCATGCTCACCAACTTCCAGACGATCCAGAAGCGGATCGCCTACATGAAGGAACTCGAGCGCATGGACGAGACGGGCGAAATGGATGCCCGTCCCAAAAAAGAGCGTCTGCGGCTGCGGCGCGAGCGCGACAAGCTCGTCCGCAACCTCGGCGGAGTCCGCAATCTGAATGGACTGCCGGATGTTGTGTTCATCGTGGATGTCAACACCGAGGCCACTGCCGTCAAAGAGGCGAGCAGGTTGGGTATCCCGATCGTCGCCCTCGTAGATACGAATTGTGATCCTGATCTCATCGACGTCGTGATCCCCGGAAACGATGACGCGATACGCTCCGCGGACCTGTTTGCTTCGGTGATTGCGGATGCATGCCGGGAGGGACGTGACCTCGTCGGCAAGGATTCGATGCACGACGTTGAGCCGGCGTTTGAGAAAGAGATTGAGCCGGCCTCAGAGGAAGTGGTTACGCCGGCCCTCGAGGATGCAGTTGTCGCGACCGCGACGGAAGAAGGCTAAAGGTGGCCGACTTCACTGCCAAAGACGTACAACAGCTCCGGCAACAGGCGGGAGTGGGAATGATGGACGCCAAGAAGGCTCTCAGCGAGTCCGGAGGCGAACTCGACCGTGCCTTCGAGTTGCTACGCGAGCGCGGGCTAGCCGCCGCGGCCAAGCGGGCAGACCGCGAGGCCTCTGAAGGAGCCATCGGTTCCTACCTTCACATGCAGGATGATCGTCCCATCAGCGGCGTTCTGGTCGAACTCACATCCGAGACGGACTTCGTCGCCAAGACGCCTGAGTTCGTGGCCGTGGCCAAAGACATCGCAATGCACGTTGCCTGGGGCAAACCGTCCTGGACGACCCGGGAAGAGGTTCCCGAAGAGATGATCGCCAAAGAAACCGAGATGATCTCCAAGCAAGCTCTGAACGAGGGCAAACCGGAGCACATCATTCCCAAGATCATTGAGGGCCGCCTCGAGTCCTTCTACAAGGACCACGTACTCTTGGATCAGACCTTTGCGAATTCGACAAAGTTCGAGGGGACGATCGGCGAGATGGTCACCCAGTTGGCCGCCAGGATGGGTGAGAACATCTCGATTCGTAGATTCGCGCGGCTGACCATCGGAGAGGAGTGACATGACGGAGGCAGCACCGCGGCGAGTGGTTCTGAAGTTGTCGGGTGAGTCCTTCGCCGACCCGGTGATCGGATACGGCATCGATCCGGTCACGGTTCGCCGGGTTGCCACGGAGATCTCGGAAGCTCACGCGACCGGCGTCGAAATGGCCGTCGTGGTGGGTGGTGGGAACATCTTCAGAGGCGTGTCCAAGGCCGCCGAAGGCATGGACCCGGCCAGCGCCGACTACATGGGCATGCTGGCAACCGTCATCAACGCTCTGGCGCTCCGAGACGCACTCGAAAAGATCGACGTGCCGACCCGGGTGCAGAGCGCGATCAGCATGCGCCAGCTCAGCGAGCCCTATATCCGGTTGCGCGCTATCCGGCACCTCGAGAAGGGTCGGGTCGTCATCTTTGCGGCAGGTACCGGGAACCCATTCTTCACAACCGACACGACAGCCGCATTGCGGGCGGTGGAGATCGGGGCTGAGGTTGTGCTGAAAGCGACCAACGTCGACGGAGTCTACGACGCCGATCCGAGCACACATCCCGACGCCGCGCTTCTCGATGAAGTGACCTATCTGCGGGTCATCGCAGAAGATCTCCGGGTGATGGACTCGACTGCGATTACCATGTGTAAGGATCACAATTTACCAATCACGGTGTTCAACATTTCCAAACCGGGGAACATCGTTAGGGCGGTCCGGGGAGAACGCTTCGGCACGCTGGTTCACTGAGGAGGCTGAATGATCCGGGAATTGCTGTCCGACGCCGATCGGCGGATGGATCAGGCGGTTGAGCACACGCTCGGCGAGTTCGGCACGGTTCGGACCGGACGTGCGAACCCCGGCATACTTCACAAGGTCATGGTGGATTACTACGGAACACCGACGCCGCTCCAGCAACTCGCGTCGTTCTCCGTTCCGGAGCCACGATTGCTGGTGCTGCAACTCTTCGACAAGAGCGCACTCCACAACATCGAGAAGGCGATCCAAGCTTCCGATCTCGGGTTGAACCCTTCAAATGACGGAAATGTGATCAGGCTGGCCTTTCCCCCTCTGACCGAAGAGCGCCGAAGGGATCTCATCCGGGTGGTGAAGCACATGGCGGAGGACGGCCGGGTGGCCATCCGTCAAATCCGACGCCACACCAAAGACGACATCGAGGCTTTGGAGGGCGAGGTGTCGGAAGATGACATTCGCCGGGGCGAGAAGGAACTCCAGGAACTCACCGATCAGCACACCAGGCGGATCGACGAACTCACGGAGCACAAGGAGCAGGAGCTGCTCGAAGTTTGAGTGATTCTGATGACACCGATCGGGACGATGAGGGTGGCGACGTCCTCCCCTTCCCGACGGATCGAATGCAGCACGAGGACGAAGTGCCAGATGAGCGAGACGACCTGGATTCGTTGACCAACGGCTCGTCGGCCCTCGACGACTTCACTCATGAGGACTACATCGCAGCCACCACCCGGGAATACCAGGGTCTGGCGGAGGCAATCTCCGAAGCAGAACGCGAAGACCATCAGCTTGCTGCCGTATCGGCGAGCATGCCTGGCCTCGAGACCGGAATGGTCGGTTTCGAGGACGTGACCGGCGAGATCGAACCAACAGACCTTCCGGATCAAACTCCGTCAGATCTTCCGAGCAGGGTCATCACCGGTCTGGTTCTGGCGGTCGCCGTCATCGCTTCGCTGTTTGCAGGTGGCGGTTGGTTGATGCTCCTGGTGGGAGCGCTTTCGATCATCGGACTCATCGAGTTCTACACGGCGATGCGCCGGGTTGGGTTCGCCCCATTGTCCCTCTTCGGGATCGTCGGTGCTGTCGGAGCCCTGGTGGGAGCGTGGGTGGCCGGTCCGATTGCTGCCGCAGGGTTCACCGCCGGCACCGCCGTCGCCATCTTGCTGTGGTACTCGCTGCTGGTGCGCAAGAATCCACTCGGAAATGCCGCGATCACCATGCTCGGCGTGCTGTGGATCCCGGTCATGTTCTCGTTCGCGGCGCCCATCGCCCGCCATGCAGATCACCGGCCGTTGATCATCGCAGTCGTAGTCGCCACCGGCATCCTGGACATTGGTTCGTTCTTCGCAGGCAAGCGCTGGGGGCGTCGCAGATTGTCACCTCAACTCTCGCCGAATAAGACGGTTGAAGGTCTGCTCGGAGGAATCCTGCTTGCGACTGCGGTGACCGTGCTTCTCACCTTCATCCCGTGGTTTGAGCCACTCGACTGGAAAGCTGGGTTGGGACTGGCGGCTGTCGTCGCGGTATTCGGCCCGGTGGGGGACCTCGCCGAGTCGCTCATCAAGCGCTCCCTCGGCATCAAGGACATGGGGGCGATCCTTCCCGGTCACGGTGGAGTCCTCGATCGGGTGGACGGGTTCCTGTTCACTATTCCGGTCGCCTACTTCTTCTTTCGATTGGCCGGACTTCTGGCGTGAATCCACCGCTCGTCGTCCTCGGCGCGACCGGGTCGATCGGGCGCCAAACACTCGATGTGGCTTCCCGTCTCGGTATCGACGTCCAGGGCATTGCCGCCCGACGTGGGTCCGACGATCTGGCAGCACTGGCCGGCGATTGGCCTGACGCACGGATTGTGGCGACCGCGCCGACCGGAGAAGAGCGCGAGCGCCTGTCAGGCTTGCTGGGAGACCGGCTGGAAGTCGGGTCGGAGGCTCTTGAGGCATTGGCGTCCCGTCAGGGCGTGACGGTTGTCAACGGCGTTGTTGGAGCCGCCGGGTTGCGGGCCTCGATCGCCGCGCTCGAGGCAGGCAACCGTCTGGCGCTGGCCAACAAGGAGAGCCTGGTGGCCGGTGGCCCCGTTGTCTTGCGGGCGCTCCAACGCGGTGGAGGGAGCTTGTTGCCCGTGGACTCGGAGCATTCTGCTCTGTTTCAGTGCCTCGTCGGCGAGCAGATCACAGCAGTGCGGCGGCTGGTACTCACCGCCTCCGGGGGCCCGTTCCGTGGATATTCGATCGATGACCTCGAAAAGGTCACGCCGGCACAGGCCCTCGCCCATCCGACTTGGAAGATGGGGAAGCGGATCACGGTCGATTCGGCGACGCTGTTCAACAAAGGTTTGGAGGTAATCGAGGCCCACTACCTCTTCGACATGCCCTATGACCGGATCGAGGTTGTTGTGCATCCGCAGAGCATCGTGCATTCACTCGTTGAGTTCGTGGACGGCTCGCTCAAGGCGCATGTCGGGGAGCCCGACATGCGGGTGCCGATCCAATATGCCATCACCTACCCGGATCGTGCTGTGGGAGGGCTGGAGGCGTTCGACTTCTCGGGACGCTCGCTCACGTTTGACCCTCCGGATCGCCGGTCCTTCCCGGCGCTCGATCTCGCATACGCAGCCGGGCGGATCGGACGTTCGGCTCCGGCGGTATTGAATGCAGCAGATGAAGTCGCCGTCCACGCCTTCCTGGATGGCCGGCTCGGGTTCATGGGTATCCCGGAGGTGGTGGAGCGCACGCTCGAACAGGTCCCGGTGGTGGACCTCGTGACGGTCGACGACGTTCTCGAGGTAGATCGGGAAGCGAGAGCGGTTGCCCACAGCCTCCTTGGAGGCTCGTGTTGATCGTTCATCCGTTTTCTCCGCAATACTGTGCATTGTCACGCGCCACTGCATTGCTGAGAAAAATATTAACCCCCCGCTGGGGTACCGTGGTGGTTGACATCAGGGAGTCGAAATGACCGGTGCCGTATCGATGCTGGCCGCGTTCGTGGTCTTCATTCTCGCCCATGAGGCGGGCCACTTCTTCGCGGCCAAGGCGCTCGGGATCAAGGTGAGCGAGTTCTTCGTCGGCTTCGGACCGCGGATCTGGTCGGTCCAGAGGGGCGAAACCGAATATGGCGTGAAAGCCATCCCGGCCGGAGGTTACGTACGCATCGTCGGCATGAGCGTCCTGGAAGACGTGGATCCCGAAGACATGGGACGCACCTACCGCGAGAAGGAGTTCTGGAAGAAGAGCGTCGTCGTCCTATCCGGGATTGCCGCCAACTTTGTGATTGCCTATCTGATCTTTTTCGGCCTGCTGGCGGTCAACGGCAGAGTCGAGATTCAACCTGTAGTCGAAGAGGTCCGGGCTGAGATCGCGGGAAGCAATGAGATTGCCCCCGCCGCATTGATTGGACTCGAGTCCGGCGATGAGTTCGTCTCGATCGACGGCGAGACAGTCGAGTCGTGGGACGAGGTCTCCGCGGTGATTGCCGATCGGCCCGGCGAGCAGGTCGATATCGTAATTCTGCGGGACGGCCTGCAGAAGACCTTGACGGCCACACTCGCGTCGATCGACACGGGTGGATCAGAGCCGAGCGGATATCTCGGCGTCGCTCCGGTCATCGAGCGGGTCGACGTCGGGTTCTTCTCGGCAGCAGGTCTGGCCGGTCGAGAGGTCATCGATATCACCGGCGAGGCCTACAAGACCCTCTGGAACGTTTTCAAGCCGACTTCGATCGCTCAACTCGTCCAGGGCATCTTCGGTGAGCCCGTTCCCGACGAGATCCGCCCCGTCAGCCTGATCGGCGTTGCTCAGGTGGGCTCCCAGGTCGACGTCCTGGGAGCGAGCACACTCATCGCCTTCCTGGCCGTGTTCAACATCATCCTGGGAGCATTCAATGTGCTGCCGCTCCTTCCGCTGGACGGCGGGCACTTCGCCATCGCCCTGTACGAGAAGATCACGCACAAGCAAGCAGACATTCGCAAGTTGATCCCGGTCGCGGCCACAGTGATCCTGCTGATGGTGTTCATCGGGTTTGTCAGCATCCTCCTCGATATCGTCCAACCCATTCGGTTCTGATGATCGAGCGACGCCCGACTCGCCAGATTCAGGTCGGTTCCGTCCCGGTTGGGGGAGGAGCACCGGTGACGGTGCAATCGATGACCACCACCAAGACCGCGGACGTCGACGGCACGCTCGCTCAGGTATATGCACTGACGGGCGCTGGTGCGGATATCGTGCGCATCACCTGCAACGACGTCGACGCTGCGCAGGGACTGGCGGAGATCGTGCCTCGTTCCCCGGTCCCGATCGTCGCCGACGTCCATTTCCAGTACAAGCTGGCGCTTGCTGCTTTGGAAGCCGGCGTGCACGCACTTCGGCTGAATCCCGGCAATATCCGAAACGAAGCGCACATCAAAGAAGTCGCCAGGGCGGCGGGGGAGCGTGGAGTGCCGATTCGTATGGGCGTCAACGGGGGTTCACTCGACAAAGACCTGCTGGCTAAGTACGGGTCGGCAGTCCCGGCGGCCCTCGTCGAATCCGCCGAAACTGAGATCCATTACCTGGAAGATGTCGGTTTCTACGACATCAAGATCTCGGTGAAGCACTCCCACGTGCCGTCGATGGTCGAGTCGTACCGACTGCTCAGCGAGAAAGTCGAATACCCCCTCCATCTCGGTGTTACCGAAGCAGGACCGCCGCCCGGGGGTCTCATCAAGTCCGTCGCCGGAATCGCCACTTTGCTGCTCGAAGGGATCGGCGACACGATCCGCTTCTCGCTCACGGCCGACCCGGTTGAGGAGGCGAAGGCGGGCAGGCAGTTGCTCGAGTATCTCGGCCTGCGTGAGCGGGCCGGATTGGACCTCATCGCCTGCCCATCATGCGGCCGGGCTGAGGTCGATGTCATCGAGGTGGTCAAGGAAGCCCAACGACGACTCGAAGAGGCCGATCTGCCCATCCAGGTAGCGGTGATGGGCTGCGTGGTCAACGGACCCGGCGAAGCGAGAGAGGCCGATATCGGTATCGCGGCGGGGCGTGGCAAAGGACATCTGTTCATCAAGGGAAACGTGGTGCGGGTGGTCCCGGAGGCGGAGATGGTCGACGCCTTGCTCGACGAGGCGCGGAAGCTCGTTGAAGAGGGGGTGGAGGCCCGTCTTGCCGCGGCCGACGGAGTCGCAGAGCAACTTGCTGCCGAGGCGGCCGAGGAGATACTCCAGATCCAGGGTGATGCGAACCACACCGAGGAGCGCCGGGCTCGAGTCGCGGAGGTCGCGAAAAGCAGCCCTTGAAGCCTATTGTCCCTTGCCCTCCCGGCCGGGTGACTAACCTCCCATATCCCAACTCGAGAGAGATATGCGCTGGTCGCAAGCCTTCATTCCCACCCTTCGTGACGATCCCACAGACGCAGAAGCAATCAGTCATCGCCTTCTGGTCCGCGGCGGATACCTGCGCCAACTGATGGCGGGGGCGTACTCACTGCTGCCGTTGATGATTCGGGTTCGTGCGAAGGTGGCGGCGGTGATCCGTGAAGAGATGGATCGGATCGGCGGTCAGGAGTTCCTCCTACCGGCCGTGCATCCTGCCGAGATCTGGCAGAAGAGCGGCCGCTGGGAGATCATGGGCGATGAGATGTTCAGACTGCGAGACCGCAAAGGCGCTGATCTCGCTCTCGGAATGACCCATGAGGAGATCTTCAGCACTCTGGCACTCGAGTTGCGGAGCTATCGGGACCTACCTCAGTTCTGGTATCAGATACAAACGAAGTTCCGTGACGAACCCCGGCCCAAGGGCGGCGTGCTCCGTACCCGTGAGTTCACGATGAAGGACTCCTACTCGTTCGATATGGAATCGGCCGGCCTCGATGCTTCATTCGATCGCCACTTCGAGGCATATGAGCGTATCTTCGCTCGTCTCGGCCTCGATGCCGTGCCGGTGGAGGCTTCCTCCGGAGCCATGGGAGGGAGCGACTCGATCGAGTTCATGGTGCGGAGCAAATCCGGCGAAGACGATGTCGTCTTCTGCGGCGCCTGCGGATATGCCGCCAACATGGAACGGGCAACGTCCAGAATCGACGCAATCGAAGACGGCGCGGTCCATGCCGAGGTTGAGAGGTTCGCAACGCCCGGGGTTCGCACGATTCTCGACCTGGCCACGTTCGAGGGCGGTGCGGCAAAGGAGTCCCAGGTCAAGTCGCTCGTCTACATGATCGGCGGTGAACCTACGCTCGTCTTGCTGCGAGGCGACCATGCATTGGTCGAACAGAAGCTGCAAGATGGCACGGGTGCGATCGACATCCGACCTGCCCATCCCGAGGAGATCCAGGCCGCCCTTGGTGCCAACCCGGGAAGCCTCGGGGCAGTGGGAGTCAAGGGAATCCCGATCCTGGCCGATCAAGCCCTCGCCGGCCGCTTCAACATGGTCACGGGAGCCAATCAAGACGAGTTCCACCTGCGGGGAGTCGATGTCGAACGCGACATCGAGGTCACCACCTGGATGGATATGCGCGAGATCACGGACGGGGAGGCCTGTGTCACTTGTGGCGAGCCCCTGGAAGTCTTCAAAGCGATCGAAGTAGGCCACATCTTCAAGTTGGGGACCAAGTATGCGGAGGCTTTCGGTGTTTCGGTTCTCGATGAAGAGGGAGCGGCGAAGACCGTGATCATGGGCTCCTACGGGATCGGTCTCGAGCGGAATATCGCCGCCGTCGTCGAAACTCACCACGACGAGAAGGGAATCGTCTGGCCGGTTGCCATCGCTCCGTACGTCGTGGTCATTACTGTCCTGCGCGCCGACGTCGCCGAGGTGCTCGAAGCAGGCGAACGCCTCTACCGGGACTACCAGGAGGCCGGTATCGACACGATTCTGGACGATCGGGTAGAACGTCCAGGCGTGAAATTTGCCGACGCGGAACTGATCGGCATCCCGTACCGGGTGACCGTGGGTCCCCGCGGCCTCGAAAACGGCATCGTGGAAATCCAGGACCGGGCCGGCGGCACAGCCGAAGAAGTCGCGGTCGGGGACGCGATTTCCCATGTGATTCGACTGATCGCGCAGTAGCAGCGGTTTTCGGCGTACACGTGGCGCCGGGTGCCGTCGCGTGTCGGGTTATACTTAGTGGGACAAATGAGGACGCTACTGCGGAAGTGGGCGGCCGTGCCCGCTTTCTTTGTGTGTGGAGATTTAGGTGAACGACGTATCCGCGAGCTTGGAAAAGCTCATCGGCGATTATCTAGGAGCGGAACGCCTCGAACTCGATGATCTAGAGATGCTGGGTCAAGAGCGGGGCCGAATTCTGCGCGTCGTTATCGACGGTCCGGATGTCGGCGTGGATCATCTCGCCGAACTCTCAAGAGGGATCTCGCGGTTGCTCGACCACGAGTCCGACCTCGATGGGTCGTACACCCTCGAGGTGACATCGCCGGGACTCGAGCGAAAGCTCCGTCGCCCGGCGCACTTCGCCAAGTCGATCGGAAAAGAAGTCGCGGTCAGGACTCGCATCGAGATCGGCGGCGAACGGAACCACGCCGGCTTCCTCGTCGAGTCGGACGACAACGGCATGGTGATGGATGTCGACGGCGAAAACCGGCGGATCGAATTCGAGCAGGTGAGGTCGGCACGAACGGTGTTCCGCTGGGAGCGGAAGCCGAAGCCCGGGAAGAAGGCCACGAGGAGTTGATGGTATGAAGATCGACGAACAGGTGATGGAAGCGCTCGAACTGCTCGAGCGTGAGCGCGGCGTTCCTGTCGACACCATCCTCGACGCCCTGGCCAACGCGCTCGTATCGGCTTACAAACGGAGCCCGGGAGCGGCCGAAGAGGCTCGCGTGGTGATCGACTCGGGAAGTGGCGACATCGTCGTCTATGCCCAGGAACTCGATGAAGACGGCAACGTAACCAAGGAGTGGGAAGATACTCCAGAAGATTTCGGTCGTATTGCCGCACAGACTGCCAAGCAGGTCATCGCCCAGCGTCTGCGTGAGGCCAAGCGTGATCAGGTGTACGACGTCTATGAGGGCCGCGAAGGCGACCTAGTGACGGGCATCATCCAACAGGTCGACTACCGCTATTCGATTCTGGATCTCGGCGATGCCGAGGCATTGCTTCCCGGCTCCGAACGGATGCCGTATGAGCGGTTGGAGCGCGGCAACAGGGTCAAGGCCTTCGTGCTTGAAGTGCGGAATGAGGCAAAGGGTCCGCAGATCGTCGTTAGCCGCAGCCACCCGGATTTCGTCCGCCGGCTGCTGGAACTCGAGGTCCCCGAATTGCTCGACGGAACTATCGAGATCAAGGCTATCGCCCGTGAGCCGGGCAACCGGACGAAGATCGCGGTTTCGTCGAACGATCCAAACGTCGATCCCAAGGGCGCCTGTGTGGGCGCTCGCGGAGCGCGGGTTCGGCAGGTCGTCAACGAATTGAGGGGCGAGAAGGTCGACGTCGTGGAGTGGCGAGAGGATAAGGCCCAGTTCATCGCCGAGGCGCTTGGTCCGGCCAAGGTTCAGGAAGTACGTATCGACGAGGAGACCGAGACGGCCGTTGTGATCGTGAGTGATCACCAGCTGTCGCTGGCGATTGGAAAAGAGGGTCAGAACGCTCGTCTCGCCGCCCGTTTGTCCGGCTATCGGGTCGATATCCGTTCCGACCTCGAAGAGGCGGGCAAGGTTGCCGACCTGGCTGTGGCGGAGGCGGCGATCATCCCCACCGAAGTCGCCGATGCGAGCGGACCGGATCCTATAGAGGAACCGATCGAATCTGCCGAATCTGCCGAATCTGCAGAGTTGGACGCCGGCGACGAACCGGCGGCGGACGTTGCCCCGGTGGTCGAAGCGGCGGACGTGGAGGCCATCTCCGACGAGGAGAGCGTTGAAGAAGAAACCCCGGAAGAACCCGGTGAGGGCGATGAGTTTGGCGAGATCGCACAAGACGGCGACACTCCCACCGAAGACGAATAGCGCGGAGAGATAGTGGCGAAGATTCGGGTATATGAACTGGCTCGTGAACTGGGCCTCGAGTCGAAGGATGTGCTGGCGCGCGTCCATGAACTAGGCATCGAGGCCAAGACGGCCTCTTCGGGACTTGAACCCGTCGATGCCGGCACGGTGCGGCAGTCCTACGCGTCTACGGAAGAAGTCCAACCGGTGTCGGAGCCCGAGGTGCTTCCGGAGCCGGAACCGGAGCCGGAGGCTGAGACCGCTGCGGAGCCGGAGCCCGAGCCGACGGAGACCGAAGACGAGCCGGAGGCAGAGCAGTCGGTGGGGGTGACGGTTGAATCAGGGGTGACGCCGGAAGGCCTCTCCCCAGTTATCAGTAGGCCGGTGACTGAGATCGTCCAGACGCTCATCCAAATGGGCGAGATGATCGGTGCCGTCACACCTATCCCCGACGATGCGCTCGAGTTGCTCGCGGATCATTTCAACTTCACGATCGAAATCACCCGCCCGGCTCCTTCCGCCAAGACCGGCTCCCGAGTCCGGCCGAAGAAAACCTACGATGACGATCCCGCCACTCTGGTGCAGCGACCGCCGGTCGTCACGGTGATGGGTCACGTGGATCACGGCAAGACAACCCTGCTGGACCACATCCGCCACACCAACGTCGTTGAGGGTGAGCACGGTGGCATCACTCAGCACATCGGCGCGTATCAGGTCGACGTCGGCGGCAACAAGATCACCTTCCTCGACACGCCGGGCCACGAAGCCTTCACCGCCCTGCGCGCCCGCGGCGCCGAGGTCACCGACATCGTCGTGCTAATCGTGGCCGCAGATGACGGGGTCATGCCCCAGACCATTGAAGCGATCAGCCATGCCAAGGCGGCTCGCGTTCCGATCATCATCGCCATCAACAAGATGGACAAGCCGGGGGCAGATCCGACCAATATTCGTGCTCAGTTGACCGAGTACGAGCTTGTCGCGGAAGAGCTCGGTGGCGACATCACCACAGTCGAACTCTCCGCAAAGACCGGCGAGGGTGTCGAGCATCTGCTCGAGATGATCGACCTAGTTGCCCAACTCGAGGAGTTCAAAGGCAATCCCAAGCCGGCAGGGGAGGGTGTCGTGGTCGAGAGCCAGCTCGATATCGGTCGCGGACCGGTGGCGACGGTGATCGTTCAGCGTGGCACCCTTAGACAGGGTGATGCCATCGTGGCCGGACCGGTTTCGGGTCGTGTGAGGTCGATGCTCGACGAGGCAGGTGCGAAGGTCGAGGCGGCTGGGCCGTCGACTCCGGTCCTGGTCATGGGTTGGTCCGACGTTCCGACTGCCGGCGATGCATTCCAGGCAGTCAAGAACGAACGTACTGCGCGCAATATGGCTGCGAAGTCGTCGGAACTGCTCAAGGCCGACGAAATGGTCATCCCGACCGCTCGTGAGCGTCTCGCCCAACTGCTGGAGCAACTCCGGACCCAGGACGAGGCCGACCTCAGGTTGATCATCAGGGCCGATGCCCATGGATCTCTCGAAGCGATTCGTGAGTCGATCGCCAAGATCGGTCGTGAGGGCGGCAAGATCACCACGGTGCAGGGCGCCGTCGGCGGTATCTCGGAGAACGATGTCAGCCTCGCAGAAGTCACCGAATCGGTGATTGTCGGATTCAACGTGCGCCCTGATGCCAAAGCCCGTCGGGCGGCAGAGGACAAGGGCATCGAGATTCGCACCTACCGGGTGATCTACGAGATGCTCGATGAGATCGAACAGATGCTCGTCGGGAGGCTCGCTCCTGATGAGGTCGAAGCGGTTATCGGTTCGGCGGAGGTCCGCGCCTTGTTCAGGACGCCACGGGCGGGGACCATCGCCGGATCGTATATCACCGAGGGCGAGATCACTCGCGGGTCCCGGGCAAGAGTGTTGCGAGGAGGCATCGTCGTCCACGATGGACGCATTGGCTCTCTGCGACGATTCAAGGAAGATGTGCGGCAGGTATCGAGCGGCTACGAATGTGGCATCGGCTTCGAGACGTTCAATGACATCAAGGAAGGCGATGTCATCGAGGTCTACGAAGTCCGTGAGGTCGCTCGCACCTGAGTGCCATGCACGCCGCAGCCCTGCGGATCGAACTCCGTATCCCGGAAGCCAGGTCGCTGAAGGCGAAGCGGCGGGTTCTGCAATCGGCCACTGCAGATTTGCGGAACCGGATGTCGGTGTCGGTTGCCGAGATCGATCATCACGATGTTTGGCAGCGGTCTACCGTGGGAGTAGCACTCGTTGCGACCAATGCGTCTGAGCTGGAACAGCGAATCGCCACGGTGCGACGAATGCTCAGTGAACGAGTCGATCTCGAAGTGATCGGGATCGGCGTGAGTCATCTGGAGGATCGGGAATGAGTCGCGGAGATCGAATGCGGCGGGTCAACTCACTCCTCAAACAAGCGATTGCCGAGCATGTGGCCGACCTCAAGGATCCGCGCCTCGGGTTCGTGACGATCACCGGGGTAGAGACATCACCGGACCTACACAACGCCCGAGTGTTCTTCTCGGTTCTCGGAGCCCCCGAAGAACGAGACGAGTCTCTCGAGGCACTTCGAGCGGCGTCGTCGAAGATCCGTACTCAGGTCGGCCATGAGATTCGCCTCAAGTTCACTCCGCGCCTGGAGTTTGTGGCAGATCAAGCGATCGAACGAGGCGCCCACATTGCCGCCATCCTCCATGAGATCGAAGAGAAGGACGCGGCCGCCGGGGATACCGACGGTGATTGACGGGTTCGTACTCGTCGACAAGGGCGGCGGATGGACGTCTCACGATGTGGTGGCCAAAGTGCGCCGCCTGCTCGGCCAGAAGAAGGTTGGCCATTCCGGCACCCTCGACCCCATGGCGACGGGCCTGGTCGTGCTGGGAGTCGGTCGGGCGACCAGGATGCTTCGATACGTGCAGGAAACGACCAAGACCTATATCGCCACGGCCCAATTCGGAGTGGCGACGGATACGCTCGATGCCGATGGCGCTGTGCTGAGCCGCTCGCCGATGGAGTTCGAGGAAGGCGATCTGGCGATCGTCATTCCGAGGTTCATCGGCACAATCATGCAGGTTCCGCCGATGGTCTCGGCGCTCAAGATCGACGGGCGCCGTCTCTATGACCTGGCCCGGGAGGGCAAGGAAGTGGAGCGTCAGGCGAGACCGGTCACAGTGACTGAAATCGAGGTCCTCGATTTCGCCCCAGGAAGCTATCCCGAAGTGACGATGCGAGTCGAGTGCGGGAGCGGCACCTACATCCGGACCCTCGCCAGCGACATGGGTCGGGCGCTGGGCGGCGACGCCCACTTGATCGCGTTGCGCCGGACCAGGGTGGGTTCATTGCATGTGGAAGACGCCCACACGATCGACGACCTCGAAGATCTGGAATCGGCCGAGGCCGCCGTGCTTTCGATGAATCAGGTGCTCGGAGGCGAGCTGCCGGAGGTCGTGGTGAGCGGGCGTGATGCGCTTGGAGTTCGCAACGGACGATCGTTGTCCCTCGACCTCGTTCCGGCCTCGATGGGGGAAGTCCCGTTCTGCGTGTTCGACGAATACGGGGAGCTACTCGGCGTTTATGCATCGAACGGCGCGGTGGCCCGCGCCGAGGTTGTCCTGGCGTGAGAGTGCTCGACGGCGATCCGCGCGCCTGGCCGGAGCCAACGGCTTCCGGTTTCGCAGTCACGATCGGAAACTACGACGGTGTCCACCTTGGCCATCAAACGGTGCTCGCCGACCTGGCCGAACGCGCCGGCGCGCTGGGCGGTGTCGCCAGAGCCGTCCTGACGTTCGATCCCCATCCGATGGCGTTGATGGCTCCGGACCATGCCCCCCGTTTGCTGACCACGATCGAGCAGCGGATCGAGATCCTCGAGTATCTCGGTGTGGACACTGTTGGTGTTCTTCCCTTCGAACACGTACGAACGATGACACCGCAGGAGTTCGTCTCAAACGTCCTGGCTCGCGGTCTCGGCGCCCGGGTAGTGGCCGTCGGGTCCAACTTCCGATTCGGGCATGACCGGGCCGGCGATGTTGAAAGCCTGCGGACCGGGGGAGCAGCATTCGGGTTTGAGGTAGATGTTGTTCCGCTATTGGAGGGACGTGGCCCGGTGTCATCATCGAGTATCCGGACCATGATCGCTCAAGGTGCCGTCGACGACGCCCGCCAGGCGTTGGGCCGGGCATTCGAACTCCGGGGCGAGGTAATCGGTGGTGATCGCCGCGGCCGGTCGATCGGGTTCCCGACCGCCAACGTGCAACCTCCGTCCGGCATGGCGATTCCGCTACGCGGGGTTTATGCGGCCAGGGTCCGGGTCGGGGCACGGTTGTTTCCGGCGGTGGTGAACATCGGAGTACGCCCCACGTTCGACGGGGAGGAGGAGTTGATCGAAGCGCACCTCCTCGACTTCGAGGATGAGTTGTACGGCAAGGAGATCGGAGTGCTGTTCGAGCGCCGACTGCGGGATGAGCAGAGGTTCGCGGGAATCGACGCATTGGTGGCTCAGATCGGGAGTGACGTGGAGGCGGCCCGTACAGCGCTGGCCTAGGCGCGGATCACGGGTCGCTTGCTCTGCAGTCACACTACGTCCTGCGCGGTACACTGCTGCTCCCGGATTGTGGCGCTACCGCGCGCAGCTGTTACACTCTGGTCTATCCCTTCCAACCTCTGAGCGAAGCGTGAAATGAAGACGACCAAAGAAATAATTTCGGAGTACGGTCAGCACGACAGTGACACCGGCTCACCGGAGGTCCAGGTGGCCCTCCTGAGTGACCGCATCAATCATCTGATCGAACATCTCCGCACCCACAAGCACGATCACCACAGCCGGCGCGGGCTGCTGATGATGGTCGGCCAGCGTCGCAGGCAGCTCAACTACCTGAAGCGCGAAGACGTCGAACGATATCGACAGCTCATCGCACGACTCGGCTTGCGCCGATAGTTCTCGAGGAAGCGGCTCCGGCCGCTCCTCGCCGTTGATCCCACACGGACTCAACGATTCAGTACCGGCTTTCAGCCGGGATCATCTCGAAACACGACGGGGGCGTTGTCCAGTTGTCAGTGGCGACCGCTTCAGTGAAGGAGCGGCCACGACTGACCATTGGAACGCCTCCCATACAAGAGGAGACAGCGTGCCCGAATATTCGGTACGCGGAGTGATCGGTGACAAGGAAGTCACGATCACGACCGGCAAGCTTGCCGGCCAGGCCGATGGTGCAGTCACCATCCGCCTCGGCGACACTGAGGTGCTCGTCACAGCCACTGCCAACAAGAAGATGCGCGAAGGCGTCGACTTCTTCCCACTGACCGTTGACATCGAAGAGCGCATGTACGCGGCAGGAAAGATCCCCGGCTCGTTCTTCCGGCGCGAAGGACGCGCTACGGAAAGGGCCATTCTCACCTGCCGTCTGATCGATCGGCCTCTGCGCCCGTCGTTCAAGGACGGCTTCCGCTGCGAGACCCAGATCGTGGGAACCATCCTGTCGGTCGATAACGTCAATGCGTACGACATCATCTCACTCAACGGTGCTTCGGCGGCGTTGAGTGTTTCGTCGATTCCGTTCGAGGGGCCGATCGGTGCAGTCCGCATGTCGCTCAAAGACGGCGATTGGACCGCGCTACCAACCTACGAGGAACTCGAGGGCTCGGTGTTCGAGCTGACGGTCGCCGGCGGCCGAAATGCCAACGGCGAGATCGACATCATCATGGTCGAGGCTGGAGCCACCGAAGACGGCGTCCGACTGATCAACGACGGTCAGCCTGCCAGTGACGAGGTGACTGTGGCCCGCGGACTGGAAGAGGCGAAGGCCTTTGTGGCCCAGTTCATCGATCTTCAGAACGAGCTGGCCGCCCAGGTGGACATTCCGGAATTCGAGTGGCCGCTCCTCGTCGACTACTCAGATGAAATGGCCGCCCGGGTCGAAGAAGTCGCTCGTCCCAAGTATGCCTCGGTGGTTACGATCGCCGGAAAGCAGGAGCGCAACGCAGCTGAGGACGAGGCCACTGAGGCAATCCTGACGGAACTCGCCATCGAGGACGAAGCCGAACTAGCCACCGCCAAGAAAGCAGCTCGTAGCGTGCTGAAGAGGATGATGCGAGAGCGCGTTGTCAACGAAGGAATCCGACTCGACGGCCGTGGCCTGCGTGATCTCCGTGAGTTGACCGTTGACGTCGGCGTCGTGCCCCGAACCCACGGTTCCGGCCTGTTCCAGCGAGGCGAGACACAGGTGCTCAACCTGGCGACACTGGGCATGTTGAAGATGGAGCAGATGCTGGACACCCTCTCGATCGAGGAATCCAAGCGGTACATGCACCACTACAACTTCCCGCCGTTCTCGACGGGCGAGGCCGGCTTCATGCGCGGTCCGAAGCGTCGCGAGATTGGCCACGGCGCACTTGCCGAAAAGGCCGTGCTGCCGGTGGTGCCGACCGCCGACGAGTTCCCCTATGCGTTGCGGCTCGTTTCCGAGGTGTTGTCGTCGAACGGTTCGAGTTCGATGGCTTCGGTCTGCGCGTCGAGCCTCTCGTTGATGGATGCGGGTGTTCCTATCGTCGCCCCGGTGGCGGGTATCGCCATGGGCCTGATCGCCCACGAGGGCGGCTTCGTCACCCTGACCGACATCCTCGGCGCCGAAGACGCGCTGGGCGACATGGACTTCAAGGTGGCGGGAACGGCCGACATCATCACGGCATTGCAGCTCGACACGAAGATATCGGGTCTGCCCTCTGAGGTACTGGCGGCAGCGCTCGACCAGGCCAAGGAGGCCCGTCTGGCGATCCTCCAGGCCATGAATGATGCCATCGACGGGCCCCGCCCGGAGCTGAACGCCTGGGCGCCCCGCATCGAAGCCGTGAAGATCCCCAAGGACAAGATCGGTGAGATCATCGGCCCGAAGGGCAAGAACATCCGTGAGCTCGAAGAAACCACGGGTGCCACCATCGAGATCGAAGAGGACGGAGCCTTCGGCATCGTTCGCATCGGCACCAACGATGCCGATGCCTTGGCGGCAGCCAAGGAGAAGGTGATGCAGATCGCCTTCCCGCCGGAGGCCGAAGTCGGCGAAACGTACGACGGTGAGGTGGTGAACATCACCAGCTTCGGAGCGTTCGTCAACATCCTGCCCGGGCGTGACGGCCTCATCCACATCTCGAAACTCGACGCAGAGCGCCGGGTGGAGCGAGTTGATGACTACGTGACCCTCGGTGACAAGATCAAGGTGATCGTTCGTGAGATCGACCGGGCCGGCAAGGTCAACCTCGACCTGGCGGCGCCCCTGGAGCCGAAGGAAGGCGCAGGCGAGCGTCCGGCCGCAGTTGAACGGGATCGTGGTGGCCGTGATCGTGATGGCGGCGGTGACAGTCGTGATCGTGGTGGCCGTGACCGCGGCGGCCGTGACCGTGAGCGCGGATCGAGTCGAGGCGGCGAGAGTCGTGACGGACGCGATCGGGATCGCAACCCAAGTCGGGGCGGCGAGAGCCGCGATCGCAACCCGAGCCGTGACCGCGGCAGTGAGAAGCGTGATCAGGCCGGCGCCGACAAGCCGGGCCGTCGGGTGGTCTCTTTCGAAGACCAGTTCGAGTCAGGCCTCGACGACTGAACGAACCAATCATCTGAAGACAAGGGGTCGGCCTCCGGGCCGGCCCCTTTCTGTGTCCTGCCATACTCACGGGATGCCGCACGAGGTCTACACCCACTCCCACGACCAGGTGGTGGTGGATGCGCACGGGCGCCGGACGGCCGAGGAGGCAGCCGACTTCGTTCGTCCTTACATACGGCCGCAGATGCGAATCCTCGACGCCGGGTGTGGACCGGGTTCCATCACTTGTGGTCTCGCTCGTTGGGTCCCCGATGGTGAGGTGGTTGGAATCGACGCCGCGGCTTCGGTGCTCGAGCACGGGCGAAGCCGGGCCAATACGGAAGGCGTGGATAACGTGTCCTTCCAGTTGGGCGACGCCTACGATCTGGCGTTTCCGGATGGTTCATTCGACGTCGTGTATGCCCACCAACTCCTGCAACATCTCGGGCGCCCTGTCGATGCACTGGGGGAATTCCTCCGGGTGCTGAAGCCCGGTGGTCATGTGGCGGTAAGGGACGCCGACTACGGGACGATGACGCACCATCCCGTCGATGCAAGGGTGGTGCGGTTGTTTGAGATCTACGGACAGGTTGCGCGGTGCAATCGGGGAGAGCCCGACGCCGGGCGACGGTTGCTCTCGTGGGTCCAGGCAGCCGGATTCTCCAGTCCCGTATACACCACTTCGAGTTGGCAGTTCGCGACGCAGGAAGGTCGCACCTGGTGGGCCGATCTGTGGGCAGGCCGGACCGGGGTCACGAAGTACGTCGAGCGGGTCGAGGAGCTTGGGTTGAGCACCGCTGAAGAATTGGCGGAACTCGGAACAGGGTTTCAGGACTGGGCGACGAATCCAGGCGGCGTATTCATCTTCATCAACGGCGAGGTCGTGGCGCGGGCGTAGTTGCGTCCGCAGACCCACCCGACGGGCCTTCGGCACGGCTAGCGTCCACTGCGATGCCCGAACTGCCCGACATCGTCGTCTACATCGAGGCACTCGAAACGCGGGTGGTTGGAGAAGTCCTGCGACGTTTTCGAGTGACGGCGCCGCAACTCTTGCGCACTTACGATCCGCCGATGTCTGCAGTCGAGGGACAGAGCGTGCGGGCACTCCGGCGGATAGGGAAGCGCATCGTCTTCGAATTCGACGAAGAACTCTTCCTGGTTGTTCACTTGATGATTTCCGGCCGGCTGGCCTGGGCGAAACCCGGGGCGGTCATTCCCAGGAAGGTGGGGCTCGCCGCCCTGGATTTCGAGGCGGGAACGCTCCTCCTGCGCGAGGCGGCCACCAAGAAGCGGGCCGGTGTGTGGATCGTGAGAGGAGAGGAGGGCCTCGCCGAACACGACAGAGGCGGCGTCGAGCCACTCGATGTTGACCTCGGTGGATTTGCCGATGCCCTCACTCGTGAGAACCGCACGCTCAAGCGAGCGCTGACGGACCCGCGCATCTTTTCGGGCATCGGCAACGCCTACTCCGACGAGATCCTCCACGCCGCCCAACTCTCGCCGGTCAAGAGGACGAGCGGGTTAGCCGGTGATGAGATCGAACGCCTCTTCACCGCAACGCAACGAATGCTCATCGAGTGGACCGATCGGCTGCGTGAGGAATCCGCCGGTGGATTCCCGGACAAGGGAGTCACGGCTTTTCGGGTCGATATGGCCGTCCACGGCAAGTACGGCCAACCGTGTCCTGTGTGCGGGTCGAAAGTCCAGCGCATCGTCTACGCCGCCAACGAGACCAACTACTGCGCGACCTGCCAGACCGGCGGAAAGCTCCTGGCTGATCGGTCGCTGTCGCGGCTCTTGAAAGGCGACTGGCCGAAGACGCTGGAGGAGCTGGAAGAGCGCGAGTAAGGCGCAGTCGCCCACGAGCGGTTGATCGGCGCCGACGGACAGCCGCTAGCCCTTGAACTACTTTCTCCCGAGTGGTGCCCACATCCCGAAGGCTGCACCGAGGATGAGCCCGATGAGTGGCAGACCGAAGACACCGAAGCTGTCTAGTGGTCTGAAGCCAAACTGTTGAAGGTCGAGGGCGACGAATAAGCCGAGAAACAAGCCGGAGACGGCTCCCAGGAATGGACGTCCGGTCATGGGCGCCTCCTTCCTGCCGATAGGACACCGAGTCCGGCGAGGACCGTCCCGGCTGCGGCTCCGGCGCCGACCGGGTTGACGAGCGGGTTGCCCTCGAGCAGCACCATGACGGATCCGTCACAGTCCCCGCCTTCGCCGCGATGGAATCCGGACACTTCGTACAAGCCGACGAGGTTGATGGGAAGAACGTCGCGAGCCTCATCTATGAAGTAAGAACCGCCCGATCCGGTCTCCAGATTGGCGTTTGCACCACTCCAAGAGGCTATGTCGATCGTCGCCGGGCCAACCACCACGCCGAGTTCCCCTGTGTAGTCCGTGATCGGCACTTCTGTCGAGCCTTCCCAGAAGGCGATCAAGCCGTCTTCGTCTGGGATGACGATCGGATCGCCGGCGTTGTCGTTCGCTTCTGAATAGACGACGCCGTCTATCGTCACCGTCCCGCTGCATGGTCCATCAACCGCGGCCCCGGCTCCGAGTCCGACAAGCAGGAGGCCGCCGAGCACCATCAACGTCATGACCGTCCGTGTGACACTGCGCCTGTATCTCATGTGTGCGAAGCTAGTCGATCGGGGTGCAGTGGGGCGGATCATTCCAACACGAAGATGTTCCTCGCAACCCCGAGTTCTTTGAGGACGTCGGGCCACACGGTGACGCTGACCTCGCCGAGATGAGCCTTGCGCAGAAGATACATGTACGTGCGCGACTGGCCGATGCCACCACCTATCGAGAGAGGAATCTCATCGTTGAGGATGGCCTGGTGATAGGGGAGCTTCAGGAAATCGAGTTGACCGGTGATCTCGAGTTGCCGGCGGAGTGTCTCCTTCGTCACCCGCACGCCCATCGAGGTCAGTTCGTGACGCCGGTTGGTGATCGGATTCCAGACCAGGATGTCGCCGTTGAGACCGTGCATTGGACGCCCATCGGCCGACACCGTTTCAGTTACCCAGTCGTCGTAGTCGGCGGCTCGCATCTCGTGGGGATAGCCATCGGCGAGGGTATATCCGATTCCGTATATGAACACGGCCGGATACTGTTGCAGCACGGCCGTTTCACGCTTTTTGCGGGGGAGATCCGGGAACATCTCGAGGATCTCTTCAGCATGAAGGAACGTGAGTTCCTCCGGAATCCTCGGATACCCGTCCTTCAGTTGGGGGAACATGTCGGCAACGAGTTCGCCGGCTTCGTAGAGAACCTTCCAGATCTTGCTCACGACGCCGGTGAGGTAGTCGAGGGTGCGGTCCTCGGCGGTGATTGTCTTCTCCCAATCCCATTGGTCCACGTAGGCGCTGTGGTCGTGATCGAGGAAGTAGTCCTTCCGCACCGCCTTCATGTCGGTGCAGATCCCCTCACCGGGCGCCATGTCGAACTGCTGCAGCGCCATTCGCTTCCATTTCGTGGCCGCCTGGACTACCTGGGCGGTGATAGGTCGGTCGAGACCGAGCCCGCACGGGAATTCGATTGGTGTGCGGGATCCGTCGCGGTCCAGGTAGTCGTTGACACCGCTGGCCGCGTCGACGATCAAGGGAACCTGCACCATCGTGAGATTCAACTCGCGGCAAAGACCGTCCTCAATGGAGCGCTTGGCGGCGAACAGTGCTTCCATCGTCTCCCGGGGGGTGAGATCCGACTGGTATGAGTCGGGGAGTTCTCTGGCGAGATCGGCGTAGTTGCCGATGCCGGGGCCGGCGAGATCCGCCGTCTTATCGGCGTCCATCACGTCCTCCTTGTGGTCGACGTTCAAGGTCCACCCCACCTCGAACCTACACGACCTCAGGACCGCCGTTTACGAGTCTTGCGAGCATTCTCAACGTCGGTGGTGAAGGTATCGACATCGACGGCCCCAATCGTCTTGCCGATCAAGTCGAGGGGTAGATCTTCGAGTTTGCGGAACCGCACACACGACTTGCCCATGTCGTAGCGCTTGCCGGTTGCCAGGTAGGCGGCTTCGAACTCCTCGGCCTTGCCCGGCAGTGCGTAGACGCTGGTCAGGTAGACGGCCATGTGGTTTTTCTGCGAGGCCAGAGCTGCATACATCAATGGCTTGCCGTTGTACGTGTCGGGGAAGGTGTCGAGCGGCACCTGGTAGGTGATCATGCCCCAGTTCATTGTTTCTTCGTAGCCGGCGGGAAGGTTCTCGAGAATGGTGTTTCGAACGGTCTCGATAGCAATGCGGCGTTCTTCGGGCAGGCCGGCCAGATAATCGTCGATCGTGGTGGCTTCTGATTGCATAGGTCCCTCCGTGCGAAATCTTACGTCGCCGGAAACCAATGTGGCGAAAAGCCATAGACCATAGGCTGTAGGCCGTAGGTAGCACGCTTGCCTATTGCCTATTGCCTATTGCCTATTGCCTACTGCCTACTGCCTACTGCTGAGCTTCGGTCTTGATGTTCGGTCGGCGCGCTCGCGACCTCTTCCGCCAGAACCATACGATGCCAAACAGCGGGATCCCGATCGCCAGAAGGATCGGAAGTATCCCCAGAGCAACCCAGATGAGGCCGTCAACGATGGACTGGAAGGCATCGACCGTGGCGCGGAGCGCATCGCGGACCACGTCACCCGGCTGCCAACCTTCGTCGACGATCGGCGCACCTTCGTATTCAGGGAATAGGGAGACGTCGATCGTGGCGAGGCTGATCAGGTCGTCCAGCAGGCGCTGCCGGCCTTCGAGGCGCTCGATTTCGTCGCGTACCTGCCGGATCCGTTCGAAGACGCTGAGTAGTTCGTCGGCCTTGGATGTTGAGCTCTCGCGCACCTCGGTGAGGATCACGAGCAACTCATCCTCGTAGGCGGTCAGGTTTCTGAGCTGTGCCTCGATATCGGAGTATTCCTCCGTGACATCCTGGCTACCGATGGTTTTGGCAGTCACTTCATCGGCGAGGTCCTCGATGGACGACAGGGTCGACGTCATCTCGTCTGCCGGAATACGAATGGTCAGGTTGATGAATGGCCCACGGCCCTCGTCGTCCGAGCGGGTGAGTTCGGCAGATGCCACAAAGCCACCGGATCGCTCGACCAGCATCGTGATTCGACTGAACAGGCCTTCGGTGTCGTCATCGGTCAGTTCCAGTGTGGCCTGTTGAATGATCTTGCGGTTCTCGAGAACATCCCGCTGATAGGCGAGGAGCTGCTCATCCCGTGGGGCCTCCGCATCCACCGACTCACCGCCTACGTCGCCCATGTCGTTCATGGCGGGGGCTCCGGTGGCTCCATCGGACACCTCCAGATCGCTCGTGTCCTGCCCGGAGCAAGCACTGAGGAACAGGGTCATGGCCATGAGCGTGATGATGATGGTTCGCATAATGTGTTCCCTCCTGAGCATAGGACGCAACCAGATACCTCCAGGTTCCCGTTTGCCGATCGAACGTATGTTCGATACAATGCCGAGTCCTTTCCGAGGACGGCGCGGGTGGAGAAAACGGCGACGGCGCGGATGGCAACGAAGCCCGGAGATACCAGATGGGATCTCCGGGCGGAGCCCGGCCGAACCATCGGGCTGCTGGGAACCGCCGGTGGCGGCCTGACCAGGATCGGTCTCTCACTACTGGCCGAGCCTTCGCAGCGGGCTCCTGTTGCCGTTGTCGATGTGCGTGGCTGGCTTTCGCCGCTGGCTGCCTTCGAGGTCGGCATCGATCCCGGGCACCTGGTGATCGTGCGGAGTGCCGAGAGGCAGCAGTGGTCACAGGTGGTGGCAGCCCTACTCGAAGGGATCCAGGTGGTCTATGCCGAGGTGCCGGCTGGTATAGCCGATACCCACTTGCGGCGGCTATCGGCTCTTGCCAGAGCAAGGCGAGGAGCGTTGTTGCTGCGGCCGCTCGACGGCCGGCTTCCTCCCGGTGTGACCCATCTCACCCTGCAATCCGAACGGGTGGTGTGGGAGGGCGTAGATGCGGGTCACGGACGTCTCCGGCACCGGCACCTTCAGATGCGTGCCTGGGGCAAAGGGATGGGTGGAGCCGAGCGGTTATTCGAGGTGGAGGACGATGGCGAGAACACTATGCGTGTGGTGGCCGGAATGGTCGCTTCGTCGACAGGACGCGCCGCCGTATAGCCCCTCTTTTGTCGTGCAGCCGGGAGCCGGCGGTTTCCGCGTGGTCACGGCCGATACCGCAGCACGCAGCTCCGGTATCGCTCAGGGCATGACCCGTCGGGAGGCAGAAGGGCTATGTCCCGGTGCCGTGGTACTCGAACGAGATCTCGGAGCGGAGACCATTGATTTCGAACCGGTCGTGGTTGCCATCGAGGATCTGGTACCGAAGGTCGAGGTGGTCGAACCCGGCCTGGTCTTCGTTCCCATTCAGGGGGCGCTTCGCTACTACGGTGGCGAACCGCAGCTCATCGAACGGATAGTGGAACGTCTGGGGGCGTGGCCGGGCGGGCAGTTGGGCGTTGCCCGTGGTCCGTTCGCAGCCAGGAGAGCAGCCGCCCTGGCCATCGAATCACCGTTGTGCGTTGACGACGACGCTGCCTTCCTTGCTGCGCTTCCCGTTGATGTCCTTCCAGAAGAAGGCCTGGTGGCGACGTTTAGATGGCTGGGGATCGGGACACTCGGAGAGCTGTCGCAGCTGCCGAGAGGGGCAATGGCCTCGAGGTTCGGCGAATCAGGACTGGCTGCCCACCGGCTGGCGAGCGGAGAAGACCGGATGCTGGCTCCCCGCGGGATCAACGACGACGGTTCCGTCGAGCAGCGTTACGAGGAGCCGCTTCACGCGCTCGATCGGGTCGGGTTTGCCGCCAGGGCGCTTTCCGGACGGCTGATCGCAGCACTGGGGGAACGTGGAGCGGCTCCGTATCGCGTCGAGGTTTCGGCGTGGGCGGCCGACGGCTCAGAACGGGTCAGAGTCTGGAGAAGCGCCGAGCCCTTCACCGAGCATGCTCTCACCGAGCGGGTCTGGTGGCAGCTGCGGGCCTGGGTGGAGACGGCCGGGGTGCCGGGCGGAATTGTCAGACTCCGCCTCCAGCCTGCAGACCTATCAGACGCTGGCCGGCAGCTCGCACTCGAGGACGATTCGGCGTCGCAGCTCGAGGCAGCCAGGGCTTTCGCCCGCGCCCAGACCCTGGTTGGACCCGATGCGGTGCTGCAAGCCCGTGTGCAGGGTGGACGGAGGCCTTCTGAACAGGTGAGTTGGTTCCGGTGGGGTGAAGGACCACCCTCGCCACAACGGAGTCCCGACGCGCCGTGGCCGGGGGCTGTGCCGTCGCCGACACCGGTGCTGGTCCCACCCGAACCGCAAACCATCGAGGTCGAGTGGGATGGAGGAATGCCCATGCGGGTTCGTTTGCGAAGCCGGTGGGAGATGGTGACGGCCTGGGCGGGGCCGTGGCACCTGGCCGGGCGATGGTGGGAGGGAGAGGCATCGGTTGAGCGCTATCAGGTCGTGACGTCTGCCGCCGCGTTGCTGTGTGAGGTGCGAGACGGGAGGACCTACGTCGTTGGTGTTTACGATTGATCGCCCTTTGCGGATAATCTTTCTAGAATCGCCGTGCAGAGCCGGACCAGGGAGTGGTGTGTACGAGATCAAACCGGATGAATTCCGGTTATGGAGAGCATTTCTCGCCGCACAGGTAGCCATTGTTACCGGGATCGAATCCGAACTGGGCGGCCTCACCGATGTGTCTCTGGGGGATCTCGAGGTCCTCGCCTCAATCAACGAGAGCGGCGGGAGGATGCGGATGGCGGAGCTCGCCCACAGTATCAGTGCCAGTCGCAGCGGTCTCACCAGACGGGTCGATCGACTCAAGAGCCAGGGACTCGTCGAGCGCGCATCAGTTCCAAGCGACAAGCGGGGCGCCTACGCGGTTATCACGAGCGCCGGCCGACGCCACCTAGAGGACGTCATGCCGGGCTATCAATCCCTGGTAGCACGACGGTTCTTGTCCGTCCTCGAGTCCGAAGAGAGAGAAACGCTGCTGCGGCTGCTCGAACGGCTGAACACCGCCGCCGCATTCGACACGGAACAGGCGAACCGCCTCTAGCCGACCGCGCGGATCATCCGCTCGATCTCGTCCTTAGTCTGATCTCGTAGCATCGGTACGTCCTTGTGGACGAGCGCAGAGGTCTCGATTGGCTTCGAGATCATCACCGTGATCGGTCCACCGAGGATCGGATGGCGCTTCGGCCAGGCGAGGTGACCGCCGTTCACCACGACAGGAAGAATAGGCAGGCCGGAGGCGATGGCGATCGAGAATGCCCCCCGTTTGAACTGCCGGACCTGCCCATCGAGATAACGAGTGCCTTCGGCAAACACGAGGATCGAATGGCCACGTCGCATCACTTCGGCTGCTTGCGAATTGATTTGTTGGTGGACCACTGCCCCTGCGTGCCGGTCGACTTCGACGATGCCGATGGCTCGAAGGGCCGTGCCGAAGATAGGAATTCTGAAGAGCTCCTTCTTGGCGAAGAATCTGATCGGCATCGGCAGGGCGAGGAAGTGGGCGGGGATGTCGAAGGAAGACTGGTGATTCGAGACGATGACGTACGAACGTCCGGGTTCGATGTTCTCCACCCCGCGGACCGTCAGTGAAACGCCGGCAACAGCCAGGATGATGGTGCTCCATCGATTGATGACTCCTTCGATGAACGGCGACCCTGGATTCCGCCAGGCGACAACTGTGACCGTCCAGGCAGCCGTCCAGGTCGCCAGGAGGGCGACCGCAACGGCAACCACGGTTCGGAACGGCGAAAGCAAACGGCGGAGCATCATGGCAGCGTAGCGGCCGGGGTTCGGGCGAATACGTTCCGGTGACGCAGGAACACGGCGGCCGGGGCAACCAGCAGGGCCGCGCCCAGGGCGTTCAGGATGGGGTATCCGGCGATGGCCAGGATGAATCCTGAAGACAGGCTGGCGCCCGCCCCCGACAACCAGACGGAGGCATCGACTGCCCCCTGCAGGCGCAACCGCTCATCGATGGCCAGGCCCTCTGTCAGGATGGCGCTGCCTCCGATGAATGCGAAATTCCATCCGAGGCCGAGCAGGAAAAGCGCAAGAATGAGTGTTGCCGTGGCATCCGCCGGCGCCAGGCCGGCCAGGGTGACCGACACCAGCACGATCACCATCCCGGCGGCGGCCACCTGCGGACGACCGAAGCGGTCGCCCAGAATCCCTGTGATGGGGGAGAGGGCGAACATGCCGAGCGTGTGGGCAGAAATGACGATGCCGACGATCCCTAGCTTGGCGCCACCGTTCCGCAAGAAGATCGGTGTCATCGCCATGATCAGCACCATCACGAAGTGACTCGTCACCATGGAGACGACGGCAACTTGCACCCGGGGCCTCGCCAGCAACGTCGCCAGCGGAAGTGCTGGGGCGGTGAATTCTTCATCGGTGGAGACGACCATCCGGAGTGGATCGGGTCGGAGGAAGATCACGTAGAAGACCGCCGCGCTCAGGAAGGCGATGGCAGCCACCAGGTATGGACCTGCAAATGCTGCCAGTCCAGCCCCCTCAGCCGCATCTGCCGACACTCCCAGCAGATTGGGGCCCGCCACCGACCCGACGGTGCTTGCCCAAACGATCCAACCGATCGCGGCGGTCCGGCGGCTCGGCTGATGGAGGTCGGCAGCCGCGTAGCGCGTGAGATGGCTGGCACTGTTCCCGAAACCAAGTGCGAACATGGCGAAGATCAGCAGTGCGAACGAGGCCGATCCGATGGCTGCAGCAGCCACAGCTGCGGCCGTTCCGGCGAGCACGTAGGCGCCGATCAGAACCGATCGCCTGCCCAGCCGCACCGTCACTGCGGCGAGGACGGCCGAGCCGAGCGCCGTGCCGATCGTGGAGGCTGCGGCCGGGATGCCGGCAAGGCTCGATGAACCGGTCAGGTCCTCCGCGGCCAAACCGGCCACGGTGATGGCGGCGATGAATCCGGTGCTGGTGAGCCCCACCCCGCCGAAGAGCACGCCGGTGAGTTTTCGGCGGACGCGATCGGGACGATCGAAGCGGTTGGGCATCGGGCGAGTGTAGGAGGTCAGTGTCCGGGTGGTGAGCAGAGATCGAGTGCGGCGAGCACAGTGGGCAGAGCTGCATCTGCCCACACCCGGTGGCCGCGGCGGTTGGGATGGAAGCGATCGCCCGAAAAGAGGTCTTTGTCCGACCGGAACGTGGGGGTGGTCAACTCCCACATCGGGATGTGGAGGATGCGGTCATTTGAGGCTGCAGCCCGTGCATGGGTGACATCGGTCGCTCTAGCTCTGGTGGTGGCCATCGCATCAAGCGGAAAAGGCAATCGCGGCGCGGTACCGATGTCGCCGGCCCCGGCGAGCACGATTACGTCTGCTTGCTCGAGTGCACCGGCACAGATGGTGCTCAGCAGCGAACGCATCTGAAGCTGAGTCATGCCGCGCAGAGCGTCGTTCGAACCCGCCGAGATGAAGGCCACGTCGTATCGCCCGGTCAGCTGCGGGAGCTGGCGGGCCAGGACGTCTCGTAGACGGGCGCCGCCGAACGCGAAGTTGTCGATCTGGACGCGGTAGCGTTCTGTGAGTCGCGGCACCATCTGCCGTATCCAGATGTCTTCGGCAGTCTCCAGACCCGGTCCGGTGATGGTGCTGTCTCCGAGTAGAGCGATAGATCGCAGAGGGAGGGCTGGATCGCCGAAGAGCCCGGACGGGTCGAGATCTGGAAACGAAGGGAAGTCGTGGTGAGCCGCCCACTGCTGCTCCATCCACAGAACCACGAACAGCGCCGCTCCCGCATTGCGGAAGGTCCGTGTGAGTCTGCGCTCCGGCGTCATCATGTTCCACTTCCCGTGCACAACGTACCATGGACGCCGCGGAGGTGATGTATTGCGATTAGGACTCAACCTGGGTTATGCGGGCGTTGGTTCGATCGAACTAGTGGTCGAGGCTGAGCAACTGGGCTATGACTCGGTGTGGGCGGCAGAAGCGTGGGGCTACGACGCGGTAACGGTCCTGGCCTGGCTGGCAGCCAGGACCGAGCGAATCCACCTCGGCTCGGCTGTCCTGCAAATGCCGGCCAGGACTCCGGCCATGACTGCCATGACGGCCTATACGCTCGATGAGCTGTCGGGTGGGCGCTTTCGACTCGGTCTTGGACTATCCGGCCCGCAGGTAGTCGAAGGGTGGCATGGGGTTCCGTACGGAAAGCCGCTCGGAAAGACCCGCGAGTATGTCTCGATCGTCCGTCGGGTCCTTCAGCGTCGCAGGCGCCTCGAGCATGACGGCGAGCACTACCAGATCCCGTATAGAGGTCCGGACGCCACCGGGCTTGGGAAGCCCTTGATGCTCATCGGCCGTCCGCTCCGGCCGGACCTGCCGATCTATCTCGCTTCCATTGGCCCGAGGAATGTGGCGCTCACGGCCGAGATCGCAGACGGATGGCTTCCGGTCTTTTTTTCGCCCGATCATGCCCGCCGGGTGTTCTGGCCGAATCTCGAAGACGGATTTCGGAGGTCGGGGAATGCGCAGCGGTCATCATCGTTCGACGTGGCACCGACCGTCTCGGCGATCATCACCGATGACCTCGACTACGGACGCGCCCAGGTCAAACCGTTGCTGGCCCTCTACATCGGGGGTATGGGAGCCAGGAGCCGGAACTTCTACAACGATCTGGCGGGACGTTACGGATTCGAGCGGGAGGCCGTTGAGATCCAGGATCTGTACCTCGCCGGCAAGAAGAAAGAGGCAATTGCCCGCGTTCCTGATGCGCTCGTAGACCTGACCAGTTTGGTTGGGCCCCGGGAGAGAGTGCGGGACCGGCTCGAGGCATGGAGGGAGTCGGGGGTGACCTCGCTTCTGGTCGGAACGACGGATTTCGTGACCCTTCGAACTCTGGCGGAGCTTCTTCTGTGAGCGCGCCGCCGGCCCTCCTCCCGGAGGGCCGGCGGCTCCCGAGGAGGGACGGTTACTTGGCTTCGAGCACGGTGAAGGTGAAGGTCTTGGAATGGCCTTCAGAGTCGCCGATCGTCACGTTGAAGGCCGGGCCGGGGAGTGCACCCTCAAAGATGACCTTGAGGTCCCATTTCCCGAGATCGCCGGCGATCGTGCTGACGGCCCCGTACGGGGACTCCGCCCAGATCGTGGCTCCGGGCGTCGCCGTCCCGTAGAAGACGTCGTACGGCGGGTTCTCGCTGCACGACGCGTACTTCTGGGTGACGCTGAACTCGATCGGAGCCGGCGCATACATGAATGTGAACTCCCTGCGGTCACCTGCAGATGTTTCGACCACGATGTCGATCGTCTGCCCGGGCTTCAATCCCTCGAAGTGCACCTTGAGGTAGAACTCTCCGCCCTCGGCGACGGTCTCTGCCGAGCCGAAGTCCGAATAGGCTCCGATGACCGTGCCGGGCGCGGCCGTTCCGGTGAACTTCTCCCACGGGTCGGTGTTCTGATGGTACTTCTGCGTTATGGTGAACTCGTAGGTGGCGCCCGGGTTGTACTTGCTCTTGAACTCAAACGTCTTTGTGTGTCCGTCGGAGTCGGCGATTTCAACTGCAAACCACTCGTAATACGGGGCCGTCGGGAAGGTGACCTTCATCTCCCATTTCCCTTTTTCGTTGACCGTGGTCGAACCCGAACCGAAGTCCGACGTAGCCGTGATCGTGGCACCCGGTCGTCCCGTCCCGTAGAAGACGTCGTAGGGCGGGTTGGACGCAGACGTCTTGTATTGCTGGGAGGCAGAGAACGCATGCTCGCCCTCCGGTGCTTCGTAGAAGACCTTCACGGTTGCCTCGGAAACGTTGCCGGCCTCGTCGAATGCTTTGATCGTGGCGAGGTTTCCTCCCGGTTCGAGCATGAGGACGATCGACCAGAAACCATCGGGGGTGACCTCCGCCCGGTATCCGGCCGCCTTGACTGTTGCGCCGGGTTCAACGCTGCCTGAGAACTTCAGCTCTCTTGTTTTGACTACTGCTTCGTTGGCCGGCGAGGTGATGACGAGGTCGGGAGGATCGGTGTCGGTCACTTCTTCCTTCACGGGGGTTTCAGCGGCCTGCTTCTCCGGTGCCGGTGTCTCTTCGGCGGCCGAAGCTTCGTCCTCGACTTTCGTCGTCTCGGTTATATCCGGCTTCTCGGCCGGCGCCTCTGTGGTCGGGGAGTCCGGTTGGGTGTCGCCCGTATAGAAGATGCTGCCCGGGTCAATGGCGCCAACTCCGGCCGGGGCATCGTCGGCAGATGGTAGGTACTCGCCCATCTGGGCAAAGGCGATGCCGCCGGCGATCACGACGACGAAGGTGATGGCGAAGATGCCGAATCTGCGAAACACGTTGCTCCTCCTGGTGAGTGGGTTGTCACACATAGTGGCCATAAGGTCACATACGGTGGTTACTCGCAACAGGGCGAAGAAAGGTTTACCCACCGTCGGTGCCTTAGAGAGGTCTTGGCGTCTCGGACGCCTTGCCGTTTGTGACCGCAATCTACCGCTAGCCGATCGAACGTATGTTCGATATGATGACCGGGCGATTCAACCCATGTCATCCTCATACGCAGAACTTCACAGTCATACGAACTTCAGCTTCCTCGATGGAGTGTCACACCCGGAGGCTCTGGTCGAGCGGGCTGCCGCCCTCGATTATCGGGCGCTGGCGGTCACCGATCACGACGGCATGTATGGGGCTGTACGGTTCGCCAGAGCGGCCAAGGAAGTCGGCCTTCCAGCGGTGTACGGGGTAGAGATCGGTCTGAGTCGCGAGTCGCGAGTTGCTGGTCGCGAGTCAGAACCGATCGCTTTGGCGTCGCAGCGGGACATCGAGAGGCTCGCGACTCGCGGCGAGCTACCGGCGGCCCGTAGGGGTCGGACCCGGAAGATGCACGGCACCAAACCCGTCGATCCGCCGCCCACCGATCATCTCGTCCTGCTGGCCCCCTCGCCGGCGGGTTATGCAGCGATCAGTCACCTCGTCACCAGAGCCCAGTTCCGGGGCGAGAAGGATCGGCCCGTCTACTCCTGGGCAGATCTCGACGAAGCCGCCCGGGTCGGCCACCTGGTGGCGCTCACCGGGTGCTGGCAAGGTGCGGTCCCGGCCGCGGCGAGAAGGGGCGACCTCGACGCCGCCCTGGCGGCAGCACGGCCCCTCCGTGAGATCTTTGGCAACCGTCTGCACCTCGAACTCTGGCATCACCGCCTGCCAGAGGATGATGTCCGCAACGACGTGTTGTGGGAAGTAGGGCGACGGTTACGGCTTCCGATGGTGGCGACCAACAATGTTCACTACCACGATCGGGGCGAGGCAGCCCTGGCGGATGTTGCTGCAGCCATTGCCGGACGGCGGTCGCTCACCGAACAAGACGGCTATCGACCGGCCACCGACGAACGCCATCTCAAGCGTCCGGTCGAGATGATCGAACGCTTCTCCGCCTACCCCGGTGTGGTGGAACGTTCTGTGCGGTTGGGAGAATCGCTGGCCTTCGACCTCAACCTGGTGGCGCCGCAACTACCGGACTTTCCGATGCCGGGCCACTTCCGTTCCGAGATGGAATACCTCCGGCACCTGACCTTCGAAGGCGCCAGGGAGGTCTATCCGGACGGGGCGGGAGGAGTTGATCCCCGGGCAGTGCAGCGACTCGAACATGAACTGGCGGTGATAGGCAAGCTCAACTTCCCCGGATACTTCCTGGTCGTCTGGGACATCGTGCAGTTCGCCAGGAGCCAGGATATCTACTGTCAGATCCGGGGTTCGGGAGCCGACTCGGCAGTGTGTCGATGTATCGGTTTGACCAGGGTTGATCCGATACGGCTCGGACTTCCATTCGAGCGATTTCTCACTGAGGAACGCGGACGACCACCCGACATCGACCTCGACCTGGAGGCGGACCGCCGGGAAGAGGTGATCCAGTACTGCTATCGACGCTACGGGCGGGAGCGGGCGGCGATGGTCGCCAACGTCATCACCTACCGGGCCCGGTCGGTTTTGCGTGATGTCGGCAAGGCCTTCGGATTCACCCAGGCGCAGGTCGATGGACTTTCGAAGTACGTCGATACGCGAAACCCGGCAAAGCTGCGCCTCGAAGCTCCGCTTCCGGAAGGGATGACGGCTGAGTTCGTCTACGACGTCTGCCACCGCATGGATGGGTTCCCCCGTCATCTAGGGATTCACTCCGGTGGAATGGTGATCGCCGATCGGCCGTTGTGGCAGGTCGTGCCGGTGGAGTGGGGACGGATGGAAGGCCGATCGGTTATTCAATGGGATAAGGACGATTGTGCCTCGATCGGGATCGTCAAGTTCGATCTGCTGGGATTGGGGATGCTCAATGCTCTGCACCTCACCGCAGACATGATCCAGTCGGCCCACGGTTTGTCGATCGATCTGGCCACGATCCCGCAAGAACCGGCCGTTTACCGGATGTTGACCAAAGCGGACACCGTCGGCGTGTTTCAGGTCGAGTCCAGAGCGCAGATGGCGACGCTGCCGAAGATGAAGCCGAAGACGTTCTACGATCTGGCCGTCGAGGTAGCTCTGATTCGGCCGGGGCCGATCCAGGGGCAGTCGGTACATCCGTACCTACGACGTCGAAACGGTGAGGAGGAGATCCGATTTCCTCACCCGCTCACAGAACCGGTGCTGCGCAAGACACTGGGCGTTCCCATCTTTCAGGAGCAATTGATGGAACTCGCCAGGGTGTGTGCAGGTTTCGACGGCAATCAGTCAGATCGACTGCGCTCTGCCATGACCCACAAGCGGTCAGACGAGGCGATGGGACGTCTGCGTGACGAGGTGTTCGATGGGATGGCGTCCAACGGGATCATCGGGCCGGCAGCCGATGAGATCTGGGAGAAGCTCCAGGGGTTTGCCTCGTTCGGGTTTCCTGAGAGTCACTCGGTGAGTTTCGCATACATCGTCTACATGTCTGCCTGGTTGAAGTATCACTGGCCGGCAGAGTTCCTGGCCGGCCTGCTCAACGCATACCCGATGGGCTTCTACAGCCCGAATAGCCTGGTACAGGACGCCGCCCGCCATGGGGTGGTAGTTCGCAGTCCCGATGTGAACGCCTCCTGGCACGACTGCACGATCGAACCGCACGATGCGGACCCCGACGACCTGGCCGAGTACTACGGGCAGGCGTGGCGGCGGGGGAGGGGACCGGTTGAAGATCCGCTGCGGCCTTCCGTCGCCGTGCGACTCGGCTTGCGATATGTCCGTAACCTCGGAGAGGCCGAGATCACCAGGGTGGAGGCAGCCCGGCAGGCCGGCGGCCGGTTCCAATCACCGCAGGACCTCGCTCATCGAACGGGGTTGAGGGTAGATGCACTGGAAGGACTAGCGGCTGCCGGGGCGCTCGAGTCGTTGGGTTTGACCAGGCGGGAGGGTTTGTGGGCGGCGGGGGCTCTCGCCGAGATCAGTCCAGACCGATTGCCGCTCTCGCCGGGAGCAGAGGCGCCCCAACTCCCGGGGATGAGCGAAGAGAATGAGGCAGAGGCCGACCTGTGGGCAACCGGGATCTCGGTTCGACATCCGGTTGAATTCGTGCGGGACCGCCTCGACCGGTTGGGATGTCGCACGGTCGCTCAGGCATTGGCGACCGAACGCAACGGTGTTCGCGCTCGGATTGGAGGCATCGTTACCCACCGGCAACGTCCGTCTACGGCCAATGGGGTGATCTTCTTCAACCTCGAAGACGAGACCGGCTTGCTCAATGTGATCGTGCTGCCCGATATCTGGACGGCCAATCGTGACGTCGCCAGAAGGAATCCCGGTCTGGTTATTGAAGGTGTCCTCGAGTTTCGGGACGGTGTCACGAACTTCGTTGCCAGATCGTTTACCCCGTGGCCGGCCATGGGGGTCACGTCACGGGATTTCCGGTGACATTCCCGCTGGAGAGTGTGCCGAACCACTCCAGCTGCCCGCCGGCGAGACGACTGCAGAGCTAGCGGCTCGATGTCTGCAGTCGAGGTGCAGGCCGCAATTCGAAACCCTTCCCCCTGATCGACCAGGCGGGTATGCTGACATACCATGAAGCGAACTACGGTCAAACTCCCCGACGAGCTCGACGCCAAGCTCCGCCACGAGGCTGAGCGACGCGGAATAACCGTCTCCAACCTGACCCGTGAAGCCATCGAACACCACCTCGGCAGCCGACCACGTCACCTGCGAGCAGCCGGTGCGGGTCGCAGTGGCCGCGAGGACATCTCCGAGCGCATTGAAGAGATCCTGGCCGCCGAGGTGGCGAGATAGCCACTCTGGTCGACGCCGGACCGCTCTACGCCTACGTCGACGCCGACGACCGCCACCACGGCCAATCTCTTGAGCTTCTGCTCACCCACCCTGGGCCGCTGATCATCCCGACGCTCGTCATCACTGAGGTCGTCTACCTGATCGGAAGTCGTCTGGGCGCAGACGCTGAAGTCCGGTTCCTCGGCGACCTCGCTGCGGGGGAGTTCACTGTCGAGCCGGTGAGGGCCGGCGACTGGCTCCGAATCGCCGAGTTTGTGCACCAGTACCGGGATCTTCCCCTTGGATCCGTTGACGCATCGGTGGTTGCAGCGGCCGAGCGCCTCGACGTAACCGAAATCGCAACCCTCGACCGGAAACACTTCTCAATCGTCCGCCCCGCTCACGTCCACAGCTTCGAGCTTCTCCCCTAGAGCAACACCGCCGTGCTGGAAATCCCCCTCCATCGGCGGCGGGCTGGGAGCATGGACCTGTGATCGGAACACTCAACGAGGGGTCGCTACACGCCCAACTCAAGGAATGGTATGCCGTCGATGGAGACATCTTTGAGCAACCCGTCGATGGCTATGTCATCGACTTGGTCCGTGGGGAGCTGCTCATCGAGGTCCAGACAGGTGGATTCGCCTCCCTCCGCACGAAGCTGAGCAACCTGCTTGAGTCACATCCAGTCCGGCTGGTGGCTCCCATTGCCACCGACCGTCGCATCGTGAAACTCGGCACCGGTGGCGAGATCTTGTCTGCCCGTCAGTCCCCCAAGCACGGCCGGCTCGAGGACATCTTCAGCCGGCTGGTGAGCATCCCGGGCCTCATACAGAAAGACCGGTTCGAACTCGAGGTGTTGATTACTTCCGAAGACGAGTACCGGGTGCACGAACCTGGCAAGGCATGGAGGCGTAAAGGCTGGGTCGTTGTAGGTCGGGCGCTGCACAAGGTCGATGAGTCGGTGCTGATCAGATCTGTAGAGGACCTGGCCGGGTTCCTGCCGGCCGACCTGATCGAGCCGTTCACGACCTCGGATTTGGCGGAGAAACTCAACGTCTCCCGGCGCCTGGCGCAACAGATGACCTACTGCCTGCGGGAGCTGTCTGTGCTGGACATGGCGGGAAAAGACGGCAACTCGGTCCGGTACGTCCGACGCTGACGATCAGCCCCCGAGTTGCCCGTCGGCCCACGCATCGCACCACGGCCACGGGCTCCACCCGCTGGACGACCAGAGCAGATATGCGGCCGCTGTGTTGGCTTCAGCATCGAAAATGCTGGCTCCGGGGTAACCGGCTGCCGCAGCTCTGGAGTCCCAGGCTGCCTCCAGGTGCTGATAGAGCCCTCCGTATGGTCCGCTCGGGTTGTACGCGCTCGGATTCAGTCCAGATTCACACTCGGCGATCAGCACGGCCTTGTCGACTTCTTCGGCGGGGAAGAACCCGGCGGCGAGCTCACGCATCTCCGCTTCAGTCAAAGGTCCGGTCGGCGGGAGGGTGGTGGTGGTCGTCGTCGTGTCCGGGAGGGTCGTTGTCGTCGTTGTGGGGGCCACCGTCGTCGTGGTCGACTCCGCCACCGTGGTGGTGGTCGTGGTCTCGGGCAGTGTTGTTGTGGTCACAGGTGGTGCGGTAGTGGTCGTCGAAGTTGTCGAGGAGGGGGGGGGTGGTGGTGGAGGAGGAGGACGAGGAGGACGAGGAGGACCTGGGGATAGTCGTGGTTGCTGCTTCGAGGATCTCCACGCGATTGCCCGGTACCGGCGACGCAGCCATGAGGCTGCCGCCGCCGGACTGTATCTCGACGCTCGATGCCACGGCCGTGAACGACATGCTGGCCAGGCGTCCCGCCGCCAGACCTCGCCCGTCTGGAAGGTCTATCTGGACTGGGATTTCGGGCGCGTCGACGGCAACCGGTGCAAAGACTGCGAAACCGGCGAATGACAAGGCAACGAGTGTGATGCCTGCGAAGATGAGGTAAGCGGCACGGCGCATGAAGGAGAAACTCCCGGCCGGATGGTCCAGCCCGGAGCAGGGTATGCCGATTGATGGGCTAGGACAAGTCTCGACCTGGCAGATAGTGGTAGGGGGCGGAGTACCGGGCAGCGCCCGGGCTGTTTCCCGACCGGAGTCTCACCGACCCGCCTGCGCGTCGGTGATCCCAATCGAGGCTTTCAGGTGTTGAACTCGACCGCATAGTCCCGCGTGATCACGATGTCTGCTCGTTCGACCTGTGGGCCGATGATGGCGTGCTCGATCTCCAGCACTTGTTCGATGAACGGATCCATGGCTTCACGTCCCCGATTCTGCCTGGCGGCCAGGGTCTCGAGACGGTTGCGAGCGATGAAGATCCGCGTGTCGACGTTGGCGAGCAGGCTCGTGTAGGTGCCTTCGGCGATTACAACCTCCAGTCCGGCGAGCGACATCACTTCGGTAGTGATCGAATCGTCTTCATAGATCACCAACGGCTTCTCGAGTGAGGTCGCTCCTGCGCGGGCGGAGGCCAGGTGTTCATCGAGAAGATCGAGGTGAACCTCATTGGCACCCACCCAGGAGATATCCTCTACCCGGGCCTCGTGGTTGGTGCGTGGCGGATACACGAAGTAGTCGTCCTGTTGCAGGATGCCGGCGTTGACACCGTGCCGGCCGAGTTCCTCTTCGAGCGCTTTGGCCGTTTCGGACTTGCCGCTTCCCGATTCGCCCGCCACGGTGATGGTGTAGCGGTCGTGTCGCGCACGAATCGCCGGGAGGAGATGGGCGACGATGTCCGCGGCGGCGGCCCGGTGGTGCTCTTCCACAATGATGATGTCACCGCGCATGTTCGCGCTCCTTTTGTCGTCGACGGCCGCCAGGGTAACCGGGCGGAATGCAGCCGGATTCCAGAATCGAACGGCCGGATATCATGGATACCGTTCGCCAGATCCAGGAGACGACAACATGCCGATCAGCACGAAACTCGAAGCCGCCTTCAACGACCAGATCAATCTGGAGTTGGCTTCCTCCTACGCATACCTCCAAATGGCCGCCTTCCTGGACGAGGAGAATTTGCCGGGTATGTCCGCCTGGATGCGACTCCAGGCTGAGGAAGAGCGAGTTCATGCGATGAAGTTCTTCGATTTCGTGCTCGACCGGGAGGGCCATATCGAACTGGAAGCGATCGCCGCCCCGGGGCTCTCTCTGACCACCGCCCGGTCGGCATTCGAAGCGTCGCTCGGGCATGAGCAGAAGGTCACGGCCGCCATCAACAACCTGTACGCACTGGCCACCGACGATCGGGACTTCGCCAGCTATCCATTGCTCAACTGGTTCGTAGAGGAGCAGATCGAAGAAGAGGCAAACGTCGGCTTGATAGTGGAGCAACTCAAGATGATCGGTGACGATCGAACGGCGCTGCTGATGCTCGATCGTGAGCTCGGAGCCCGCCAGCCGTCGGCCGAAGGCGAATAATCAGGTCCCGGCCGTCCAGGCCAGCACCAATTGGGCGGCGTAATACAGCGGCAGGCCCCACACCCGATTTGTGATCGATTCGACTACGAGATTACGAGCGACGGCCAGATCTGATAGGAAGAACCCAACCGCACCGACCAGGATCAAGCCCGTGGCGCCACCTTCGACTGCGAAGAACGCAGTCAACACCATGACCGTGATGACGAGCACGTACGCCAACACCGGGCTGCGCATATCGTCCGATAGGTGCGGCTTCAGCCATCTGAACACCACGTAGGAGACGGCGGCGATCGGCAAGCTCACCGCCGCCGTCCAGATGAAGTCGATGTCTGTGCCGTGCCGTAGCCCAAGGGTCGAAAAGGCAACCCCATACGCCACGTGACCGAGCAGGAAGCTGACCAGGCCGGCCAGGAACATCCGGCGAGTCGAGCCGAGCAGGAGAACGTCGCCGATTGCAGCCAGCACCAGGCCGAGTAGCAGGATCCTCCCGTACGTCGAATCGAAGGCTCCCCGTTGGAGTGCGGCGGCAACGAAGCCGGCGGAGGCGAGTGGCTTGGCGATCAACCGGATCTTCGAGTGCTTCCATTCAGCCCAGACCAGCACCGCCATGGCCACTGCGGTAGTCGCCGCCAACGCTGGGAACATCAGAGCGTGGCTAGTCGCTCGACTACCGCAGCCCAGGCAGGTCCTGTCGGTGCGATCGGATCGAAGTGGTCGGCACCGTTGATCTCGATGAGCTCCACTTTGGTGCCCGGCCGGCGAGCCGCCTCGACGTAGGAGTGCGCGAACGAGATCGGCACCCGGTCGTCTTTCGTGCCGTGAACGATCAGGTGCGGCCGGTCCGCGGGCAGCGAATGGAGCGGGGAAGCCACCCGGTACGCTTCGTCACGCGGCGCCTTGCCCAGGAAACCGTCCACCGCCCCGTCACCAAGGTTCGTTGTTTCGGCGGCCTCAAGGTCTGTGACTCCGGCCAGCGAGACTGCCGCTTCGGGCAGCACCCGCGGCCCGGCACCCGGATCATCCTCTTTGAGGCGGTGGCGGTTGGCCGCCCAAAGAGCGAGCTGACCACCTGCCGAATGGCCGAGCACGACGACGCGTTGCAGATCGAGGTGATACTCAGCCGCCAGCTCATCGAGATGATCGATGGCGGCCGCCACGTCCTGCAGGGTGGCCGGATACCCGCCACCCATGCCGACGCGACGGTATTCGATGTTCCACGTTGCGAATCCCCTGGCGGCAAGATCGACTGCGAGAGCGTCCAGGGTGTCGCGGGTCCAATGGTGCCGCCAGAATCCACCATGAATGAGAACGGCGACAGGGTGCGGGCCCTCGCCATCCGGCAGGCGAAGGTCACCGACGTGGCTGTCGCCGGTCGCGTATTCCAGTGCTCTGGGCGGTCGCGTCTCCCGGTGGACGAGATGGTCGATCGCCCAGCGGTAGCCGTCGACCCCGCGACCGTAGATGGTGTGGACGCAAGCCGGCGTGACCACCGAATGGGCGCGCCATGACTCTCTTTCCTTGATATTCGAGATGTGGACCTCAACGACCGGTAGTCCAATCGCCTCGATTGCATCGTGCAAAGCGTAGGAGTAGTGCGTGAG
This sequence comes from Acidimicrobiia bacterium, assembly GCA_029210695.1. Taxonomy (NCBI): domain Bacteria; kingdom Bacillati; phylum Actinomycetota; class Acidimicrobiia; species Acidimicrobiia bacterium. The sequence continues at coordinate 8,183 of JARGFH010000002.1, read as the reverse complement.
CGCTCCGGGATTGAGAACGATCCCGTCGATGTCTTCGCGAGCCTGGTGCAACCGGTCGATCAGAACACCCTCGTGATTCGACTGAAACGTTTCGACGTCGAGACCGTGAAGTGCACCCCACTCGGTGCACAACCGATCGAGCTCACCGAGTGTGGTGGATCCGTACATTTCGGGTTTCCGGGTCCCAAGGAGATTCAAGTTTGGGCCGTTGAGGATGAGGATGCGACGCATGGTGAGAACAGGCTACCGGCCGTTGCAGGTGAAGGCTGCCGTGCGGACCTCGGGAGGTCATCCCCAGCGGAACCCGGGGACCCCGAGATCGGCGTCTCCGGGTACGCCGTACCTGATCAGGGTAAAGCACAGCAGCGCGGTTGCGAGCGGTATCGGGTGGCTGGCATACATGGAGTGCGAGCCGAACCTGCCGAGTTCGGTTTCGTGCTCCCGGAGCGACCATCTGCGCAAACCGGCTTGGCTAGCCGGGTAGATGTTGTAGGCATAGGCGCGGCCGTTTATGCCGTAGGACCGTTTCCCGTGAGGTGCGGCCACCGCCAGCTTGCCGCCCGAGCACGTCACCATGGGCACTATGCAGGAACCGGCTCCAGTCGCCGTCACCCGCCAGGCAGTCCCGTCGGGGAGCTCAACCCGGCGGCCCCTGCCGAAGAACACCTTGAACCATCCGCCCCGGCCAAGGCGGGCGAGCACGTGCCCATCCTCACCCTCGACAATTGAGACCGGGAATCGCAACACTCCCACGCGCCGCACCGATGCCGCGCCGAGAACAAACTCCATGGGCGAATGGTACGCCGACTCAGAACCTGCGGAAAAACGGGTGGCTAGAACGGTGAGCGCCTGCCGGGCCGGTCAATTCCGTTAGGTAAACCTTTCTCGACGCCGATACGAGTTAAGGGTGTCACGACCCGTAGGGAAGTAATGCGACGAGAGAGAGGCGTACCGCGTGGTGCGGCACGTGAACGACATGCAGGTCATTGCACGGCCGGAACGGTTCGACGTGTTTTATCAGCGTGAGTTCAGGGCCGTTGTCGGACTCGCCTACGCCCTGTCCGGGAGTCGGCTGGCGGCGGAGGATCTGGCGCAGGATGCTTTCATGACGGCACACCAGCAATGGGAGAAGGTCGGGCGTTATGAAGCTCCCGGTGCCTGGGTGCGCCGAGTCGTTTCGAACAAATCCGTGTCTCTCTACCGTCGGAAGGCGGCGGAAGCACGAGCATTGGCGCGAGTGGCGTTGGACCGCCAGATCCCGCTGCCGGAGCTCGAGCCGGCCGACGCGGACTTCTGGCGGGCCGTCCGATCATTGCCGAAGCGGCAGGCCCAGGCCATTGCATTGCACTATCTCGAGGACCGGCCCGTGGCCGAAGTTGCGGAGATTCTCGGCTGTACGGCCAGCACCGCCAAGGTCCACCTCCACAAAGGTAGGAAGAACCTCGCCGACCGACTGGTGGTGCCGGAATGAACCTAGATCAGAGAGCGGGGCGGGCGGCGGACGGACTCAAGTCGAGCATATCCGGTCATCCGCTGCTCATGATGACCTCGTCGCCCGGGCCGCTTCCGCTGTTCCCCAAGGTTTTGTCGTTCGCAGGCGCCTTCGGTCTGGTCATCATCGTTGGTCTGACGGTGTTCCAGACCAACATGTTTGCATCTGATGAGGCGGAAACCGCTGAAACGACGCCGACCACGGTGGCGAGCACGTCGACGACCGAGCCGGCCACTGTGACCACAGTGGCCGCCATCCCATCCGTTCCACCCGAAGGTGGAGAGCCGGGGCCAATCGAGCAGAGCGGTGAGATCCCGCCGGTCGCACCGCCGGACACCGTACCTCCCGAACTCGTGGTGACCTCACCGGCCGACGGAGAGCACCTGAAGGACACGGCCGTCGCCTTCGCGGGGCGCACCGAACCGGGCGCCATCGTGATGGCCGGCCCGTACGAGGCGACCGTTTCTGAGGATGGCGAGTGGTCGATTGTCCTGATCCTGGGAGCGGGCGGCAACAAAGCCTCATTCTCTGCCACCGATGCCGCGGGCAATACGTCCGAGGCTGCCATCGTCGTCTTCTACGACCCGCCCGAGACGACGACCACCACCAAGCCGGAGGCTCCGCCGTCTGAGTGGGTCTTCACGGCCTACGCCACATACGGTGAATGCGCCGAGATCCCTCCCTACGACGAGTACTCCGGCACTGCTGCACCCGGCACGACCATTCTCGTTCTTTCCGACTACGGCTCAGGCTCGACCGTAGCCAATGCCGAGGGGGCATATTGGGTCAGAGTCGAGTTCCCGACGGCGCCGGCCGGCAAAGCATTTGTCGTCAAGGTCAAGAACGAGACGACGTACGAGAAATACACGTTCGAGTTCGTGAGCGTTGCCAAGTAGGCCTATTGCCTATTGCCTACTGCATGCGCCGGCTCTAACCCTTTGGCTCGGGCCAGCACCGCAGCCGGGATGGCCGCCGGGGCAATGTCGGCGATCTCCGCGAATGATCCCAGCACTGCCTCGTGAACCTGTGGCCAGGTGAGACCGGGGACACCGGAAGCCAGGTCACCGGATGTGCCGGGGTCCCACTCGAGGCCGAGATCGCGATAGACCGGGACGAGAACCTCCGCGATCCGGTCACCTCGATCGACGACGATCACGCCGCCAAGGTGTGCCGCTCCGGCGATCAGTCGTTGACCGACACCCATGACCTTGGACCTACCGCCGAGGTTGATGCTGAATTCGCCCGGGCAGTACTCGCCGGGGACCTCGCCGATTCGGGCGTCGGCCCCGAGCGCTCGGAAGGCGCCCAGCAGGAGATCCGACAAGCGCTCGAACCGCTCGTTGATGCCGGCGCGAGGCGATGGTGCGGGCATGGTCCAGGCGAAGGCAACTGTGTCGCGATGGAAGACGGCAGCCCGCCCGCCGGCCAACCGGATGATCGAATCGAAACCCGCCTTCCCCGCCGACTCAACTGCCTGGAGGAATCCGTGGGTTACCACGTCTCGCTTGCCGAAGGCGACGACATCATCTGGTCGATACAAGCGCAGAGATTCACCGCAGTCGCCGTCGGCCACCATTCGCAGCAAAGCATGTGAGACGGCAGTGTCGAGTGACGGGGAGAAGGACTCGGCGTAGACGGACAACATGGGAACTTCTCGCAATCCGGGAGCGTCTGTACTGTAGACGACCGGGTATATCCTCCAGGTGGAGGGGGGTCATGACGAGTCGAGGGATATTCATGTTGCTCGTCGCCTGCGCGATGTTTGCCACCGCGTGCTCTGAGAACCCGTTATCCAACGTCGGCGAGGCGACCAACCACTGGATCGGTGAGCGAACCGCCGGCGAGGGCAAGACGACGGTGTCAACGGAACCGGCACCCACGCTGCGGCCGGTCTCAGAGGTGGCCTGGTCCAACGACTTCCTTGCCCCCGACCCGGTTGCTCCCGAAGAAACGATTCAGGCTGTGTGGAAACGCAGGGAGGCCGGGGACAAGTTCGTGCAGGCGGCCCGCACCGAAATCGTCGGCGCACTACCCGGGATTGCCTTTCCCGAGTTTCTTCCCGACGACATCGAATTCGTCTCTTCACAACTCCTCTTCGACGGGGATGGGAGCCTGTCCGACGATTTCATCGCGGCATTCGGTATGTGGACGGCGGAGCCATACACGATCAGCCGGACGGTCGGTCAGTACGGCGTGCTCTGGGTGACCTATCCGGATCCCGAGAAGTCCGGATGCGAGCGATTCGACAACCGGGATTTTGATTCCTGCGAAACCGTCGCGTTCGCCGGCTTGGTAGCCTGGCGGCTCATGTCCGGCGGTGACGAGACTCTGGCCTGGATTCCCGGTGATTACCAGTATGAGCTGTTTCATCGATCGCAGGTCGACTCCAAGATGGCTCTCGAGATGGCCTCGGCGATGATTCCGCTCGCCACCGTGACCACGTCCACCGGCGCCGACTCTCTGCTGCCGGCTGACGGCCAGGCTGCGCCTGCCGCCGCCGAAGGATAGGTAGACGGAGGTGCCGGCCTAGTCTCTATGCCGAGCAACCAGGGAGATAGGCATTTTCCACTCCGGGGGCTGGTACGCCCGGCTGACCTACGACGAAAACCAGGACCGCCCGCAGGTCGATCGCGCCCTTCTGCGCAGAGTCTTCGCATACGGGCGTCCCTATCAGACCTGGATCGTTGGTGTACTCGGCACGATCGTGGTGATCTCGGCGCTGAGTGTCGTTCCGCCGATCCTCATTCGGTTTCTCGTCGACGATGCGATACCGAACCGGGACCTGGCACTGCTGTCGTGGCTCGGCGCCGGGATGATCGCGGTGCCTCTGGTCAATGCAGTCCTCGGCACCCTGCAGCGCTGGCTCAGTGCCAGAGCAGGGGAGGGGATCATCTTCGACCTGCGGCGGGAACTGTTCGCACACATCCAGGGGATGTCGTTGCGCTTCTTCACGGCCACCCGCACCGGTGAGCTGATCTCTCGCATCAACAACGACGTAGTCGGAGCGCAGCAGGCAGTGACCGGCACGTTCATCACGATCGCCTCGAATGTGATCTCTGTGGTGTTCATCCTCGTCGTCATGCTGCAAGCCGAGTGGCGTCTGACGCTATTGGCCATCGCCGCACTTCCGCTGTTCGTGCTGCCGGCGCGGGGCGTGGCCAAGATCCTTCGACGCGTGGCGGAAGCTCAGATGGAACACAACGCCTCGATGTCGGCCATCTTGCAGGAGACGTTCAACGTGAGCGGAGCGCTACTCGTCAAGCTCTTCAATCGGAGTGACGACGAGCAGGTCCGCTTCAACACGGAAGCTGCCGCAGTGCGAGATCTCGGAGTTCGGCGGGCCTTGATCGGAAGATGGTTCTTCGCCGCCCTTGGGCTGGTCGGCGCGGTCGGGACGGCGGCAGTGTTCTGGGTGGGAGGCTGGCTCGTCATCAACGGCGATCTGAAAATCGGTGTGGTCGTGATGTTCTCGGCGCTCCTGGCCCAGCTATACGGTCCGCTCTCCGCGCTGTCCAACGCCCGGGTCGAGTTCGCCACGTCGCTGGTCTCATTCGAACGGGTATTCGAGGTGATCGACCTACCCCAGGAAATCCGGCAGGCAGACGGAGCCGTTCACCTTGACCACGTCGAAGGTGCCATCCGGTTCAACGACGTGTCGTTTCGTTATCAATCCGACGGACCGGAGGGTCTGACCCAGGTGAAGCGATTTGGCCGGGGTGCTACCTTCGAGCAGTCGATTCCTGAGACCGCAATGGTGGCCACCAGAGAGTGGGCGATCGAGCGGATCTCGTTTGACGTTGCTCCCGGGGAACTCGTGGCGCTGGTCGGGCGGAGCGGAGCCGGCAAAACGACCATGAGCTACCTGCTGCCCCGCATCTACGATGTGACGACGGGAGCGATCGAGATCGATGGGCACGACATCCGGAACCTGACGCTCGACACGCTCGCAGATGCCATTGGAGTTGTCACCCAGGAGTCCTACCTGTTCCACGACTCGATCGCCGCCAATCTGGCTTACGCCCGTCCGGAAGCTACTGCGACCGAAATCGAAGCCGCCACCAGGGCTGCCAACATCTATGACTTCATCGCCGATCTCCCGGATGGGTTCGAGACCGTCGTCGGTGAGCGCGGCTACCGGTTGTCGGGAGGTGAGAAGCAACGCCTGGCGCTGGCCAGAGTGATCCTCAAGGACCCGCGGATCCTCATTCTCGACGAAGCGACCTCGCACCTCGACTCACAATCCGAAGCACTGATCCAGGAGGCGCTAGAACGGGTGATGAAGGGCAGGACATCCGTGGTGATCGCACATCGTCTGTCTACGATCCTGGCCGCCGACCGCATCCTCGTGATCGATGGTGGGCGGCTGGTCGAACAGGGCAACCATCGAGCGCTCCTAGAGAAGGGCGGTCTCTACGCCGACCTGTTCGAGACACAGTTCCGAGGCGAGGAATCCCAGCTCAGTCGCGGAAGTTGATGAACTGAAGCGGTATCCGGTAGTCGAGATCTTTCAAGGCGGTGATGGCTTCCTGAAGGTCGTCCCGCTTCTTTCCTGAGATCCGCAACCGATCTCCTTGGATTTGCACCTGGACCTTTAGTTTCAGGCCCTTCACGTGCTTGTTGAGCTCGCGAGCCGCATCCTGGGCGATACCCTGATTCACAGTGAAAACGGAGCGATACCGGCCGCCGCCCACCTCCTTGGGCTCGCCACCTCCGAGTGATTTGAGTGACACGGTCCTTCGAATGAGCTTCTCTTTGAGGACCTCGACCGCGGCCCGCAGTCGATCTTCGGTCGACGATTCGGTGACTATCTCATCGCCCTGTAGAACAACAGTGGTGGCAGTGCCTTTGAAGTCGTACCGGGTGGCCGTCTCACGAGCGGCTTGATCAACAGCATTGCGAACCTCCTGGAGGTCCACTTCAGAGACAACGTCGAAAGTAGGCATACCGAGAGCTTAGCCTGGATCCACCGGTCTGATCGGTGTCTGACGGTTGGGATTGACATAGAAAATGCCTTCTGACCTGGGAGAATGACGCTGTCAGAGGCAGTCAGATACCCAGATTCGGAAGGCACTTTCAGTGAGCACCACGATAGCAAACCTCGATCGTGTCGAAACGGTTTTTGATGACCCGAATCTGGTGGCGAACGCCGGGTTGTTTCCGGTAGCGACCCTGGTATCGCGGCTGGGTTTGAAGTCTTTGATCGACCAGACGGTCAAATTGACGGGCCGGGTCGGTGGCGCCAATCCAGCATCGAAGTTTCTCACACTGGTCTTGGCGTTGATCGCCGGGGGTTCTCATATCGATCATGTCGAGATGTTGCGGACCGGGGATACCGCCCGGGTTCTCCCGTTTGGAGTGTGTCGCCCGCCAGCGGGATGGGACCACCTTGAGATGAGTTTCGCCAGGGGGATGGGACCACCTGCTCGCCAGTGATGGGACCACCTTCCGGGGTCCGCCGGATCCGGTGCTGTTGATGCTGTGCTGGCCGCCGTTCGTATTGACAGGACCATTAGGAGGCGGCATGGCGTTCCGGGAGGTTCCCGTGTTTGAAGTTCGTGAGATTCTGCGGTTGTGGCTGGGTGGTGAGGGGCTGCGCTCGATCAGCCGCCTGGTGAGCGTGGATCGTAAGACGGTCCGCCGCTACGTCGAGGCCGGCGAAGGCCTGGGCTTGGATCGTGACGGCGGTGAGGACCAGTTGACCGACGAGTTCGTCGGCCAGGTGCTGGAGCGGGTCCGTCTGAACCGCCCTGGGTTTGATGGAGACTCGGTTGTTTGGTTTCCAAGTCATCCGGTAGTGGTCAGTTGAGCGTAGTGAGCCTCCTCATGCTCGATGGGTGGAACGTCGCCGAGGGCCCCGTGGAGCCGAGTCCGATTGAACCAGGTCACCCATTCGAGGGTGGCGAGTTCGAGTTCGTCGACGTCGCGCCACGGCCCCTTGTTGCGGACCAGTTCGTCCTTGTACAAAGAGTTGGTCGCCTCGGCCATCGCGTTGTCGAGTGAGTCCGCGACCGAGCCGATCGAGGGGACGGCGCCGAGCTCGGTGAGCCGCTCCCCGTAACGAATCGACGTATATTGACTGCCGGCGTCCGAGTGGCATACCAGCCCTTCGAGCCGGGTGCCCCGGGACCATCGTGCCATCTCCAATGCGTCGAGGACCATGCTGGTTCTCATGTGGGTAGCGACCCGCCAGCCCACGATCATGCGGCTGAACACGTCGGTGATGAAACACACGTACGCCATCCCCGACCAGGTCGCCACATACGTCAAGTCCGTCACCCACAGAGCGTTCGGCCGGTCAGCAACGAAGTGACGGTCGACCAGGTCGGGCGGTCGGGCCGCTTGGGGATCCGAGCGGGTGGTCCTGGGTTTCCTGCCTTTCCGCACGCCCCGGATACCCAGTTCTGCCATGAGACGGGCGGTCTGGTCCCGACCGATGTCGTGGCCGGCCCGCAGCATTGCCTTCCACAGCTTGCGGGCCCCGTACACCTCGAAGTTGACCTGCCACAGGGCCAGGATGATCGGCATCAACACTTGATCCCGCAGCGTTCTCGCCGAGGGGACCCGGGCCTTGGCGGCGTAGTAGGTGGAAGGGGCGAACTGCAATGCCTTGCAGATGACGCCGCTCGCTGAAATTCCCCAGGGTTGCTCATCGAAATTCCTCACCTTGGGTTGGGTTTGGATGCTAGTTGTT